>JAYUHT010000469.1:0-3733 GCA_043766725.1 Burkholderiales bacterium
GGTTCAGCTGATGGGTGAAGACAAGGCCTTCGACTACATGAAGGCGCTGCACAAGAACATCAGCCAGTACACCCGCTCGGGCACCGGGCCGATCAAGGCCGTGGCGCGCGGTGAGACCACGCTGTCGATCAGCTTCGTGCACGACGGCCCGGGCGAGAAGATGCAGGGCTTCCCGGTCGAGACCATCACCCCGGCCGAGGGCACGGGGGCCGAGATCGGCTCGATGAGCATCATCAAGGGCGCACGCAACCTGGCGCAGGCCAAGCAGTTCTATGAATGGGCGCTGTCGCCACAGGCCCAGCAGTTCGGCGCCGCGGCGCGGCAGTTCCAGCTGCCCAGCAACAAGGCCACGCCGGTGGACCCCCGCGTGCCCGACTTCAAGAAGATCAAATTCATCCACTACGACTACGCCAGGTACGGCGCGTCGGCCGAGCGCAAGCGGCTGATCGGCAAGTGGGAGAAAGACGTCAACTCGCTGCCCAGGTGAGTTCGACGCACGCAGGCCACGCCGCGTTGCCAGGCCTCAGGCTGGCGAGCCGCGCCCGCCGCAGCCTGGCTGGCTGGCTGTTGTTGGGCTGGCTGGCCTGGCTGCTGCTGCCCTGGTATCTGCCACAGAACCTGTCGTTGCTGGCCAGCCTGGGCGCAGCCTGGTCAGGGCCTGAAGCCGCCAGCGGCCTGGTGCAGGCGCTGCGGCATCAAAAGCCCTGGTTGCTGAGCGCGGCGCTGGCGCTGGCCTTGGCCACGCGGGCCTGCTGGCTGCCTGCCGCGCCGCGCCAGGGCGGGTGGCTGCTGGCGGGCGCCGGGCTGGGCCTGCTGAGCTTGCTGGGCAGCAGCTTGGCCATCGGCGCTTCGGGCTGGGCCTTTGAAAGGCTGGGCCGGGTCTTTGGCGACTTGCCCGCAGGCCAGCCCGGCATCGGCTTGGGCGGCGCCCTGGAGCTGCTGGCGCTGCTGATGCTGCTGGGCACCGGCGTGGCGCGGCGGGGCTTCTTCAAGGGCGATGTGTTCGTGGCCAGCGCGGTGCTGCTGTGCAGCGCGCTGCTGGCGCTGTTCGTCGCGCTGCCGGTGACCAAGGCCCTGGCCGGCGCGTTTGTCGACGACGCGGGCCAATGGTCGGTGGCCGTGCTGGCCGAACGCCTGGGCCATCAGCGCGTCTGGGGCCTGGCCTGCCTGAGCGGCGGCACACGCTGCGGCGTGGCCTGGAACACCCTGGCCCTGGCCCTGCTCACGGCCACCGGCACCACGGTATTGGGCACGCTGATCGCGCTGCTGGCCGAGCGCGGCCCCGACCGACGATTGCAGCGGCCTTTGAACCTGCTGGCGCTGCTGCCCATCATCACGCCGCCCTTTGTCGTCGGCCTGGGTCTGATCCTGCTGTTCGGCCGCGCCGGGCTGGTCAACCAGGCGTTGGAGGCCTGGTTCGGCATCACCCCCACGCGCTGGTTCTACGGCCTGCCGGGGCTGTGGCTGGCACAGCTGTTCGCCTTCACGCCCATCGCCTTCATGATCATGCGCGGCGTGGTGCAGGGCATCAGCCCGAGCCTGGAAGAGGCCGCGCAAACCCTGCGCGCAGATCGCCTAACGACCTTCAAAACCGTCACCCTGCCGCTGATGAAGCCAGGCCTGGCGAATGCCTTCTTGGTCGGCTTCATCGAAAGCATGGCCGATTTCGGCAACCCCATCATCGTCGGCGGCCAGTACGCCGTGCTGTCCACCGACATCTTCTTCGCCATCGTCGGTGCGCAGTACGACCAGGGCAAGGCCGCCTCGCTGGCGCTGATCCTCACCGGCTTTGCGCTGGCCGTGTTCTTCATTCAGCAGCGCGTGCTGGGCCGCACCAGCTACACCACCTTGACCGGCAAGGGCGATGCCGGCCTGGCCATGCCGCTGCCTGATCGCGTGCGCCGCCTGTGCCTGGGCCTGGCCGGGCCGTGGCTGGCCTTCACCGTGGTGGTCTATGTGTTTGCCTTCATCGGCGGCTTCGTGCAGACCTGGGGCCGCGACTACACGCCCACGCTCAAGCACTTCGTCACCGCCTTCGATTTGCAGTGGGGCGCGCACGGCCTGGTGTGGGCCGGCACGGCTTGGAACTCGCTGTTCACGACGCTTAAATTGGCGGCTATTGCCGCGCCGATTTGCGCCGCGCTGGGCCTGCTGATCAGCTGGCTGCTGGCGCGCACGCAGTTTGTCGGCCAGCGGGCCTTTGAATTTGCCGCGCTGCTGGCCTTTGCGATACCGGGCACGGTGCTGGGGGTGAGCTACATCCTGGCCTTCAACGTGCCGCCGTTTGAACTGACCGGCACCGGCCTCATCATCGTGTTGTGTTTTGTGTTCCGCAACCTGCCGGTGGGCGTGCGCGCCGGCACGGCCAGCTTCAAGCAGTTGGACAAGAGCCTGGACGAAGCCAGCACCATGCTGCGCGCCAGCACCGGCACCACGCTGCGACGCGTGGTTTTGCCGCTGCTGAAGCCGGCGCTGGTGGCCGCGCTGGTGTACAGCTTTGTGCGCAGCATGACCACCGTGTCGGCGGTGATCTTTTTGGTCACGGCTGAAAACGAACTGGCCACCACCTACATCATCGGCCGCGTGGGCAATGGTGACTATGGCGTGGCGCTGGCCTATTGCACGGTGCTGATCGTGCTGATGTCGCTGGCCACGGCGCTGATCCAATTCCTGGTGGGCGAGCGCAAGCTGGGCCGCAGAAAGCAAGCTTCATCATGAGCATCGACACCTCCACATCCACCGCCGGCATTGAATTTCGCCAGGTCACCAAACGCTATGGCGGCGCCACGTCACCGCTGGTGGTGAAGGGCATCAACATCGTGGTGCCCAAAGGCACGCTGACCACCATCCTGGGGCCCAGCGGTTGCGGCAAAACCACCACGCTGCGCATGATTGCGGGCCTGGATTCACCCACCAGCGGCCAGATTTTCATCGACGGCCAAGACGTCACCACGCTGGGCCCAGCCGAGCGCAACGTGAGCATGGTGTTTCAAAGTTATGCCTTGTTTCCTCACATGAGCGTGCTGGGCAACGTGATGTATGGGCTGGACGTGTCAGGCGTCAGCAAGACCGAAGCCACGCAGCGTGCCCACGCCGCCATGGAAACCGTGGGCCTGGGCGGTTTTGATGCCCGTCTGCCCAGCGAACTGAGCGGCGGCCAGCAGCAGCGCGTGGCAGTGGCGCGCAGCCTGGTGCTGGAGCCCAGCGTGCTGCTGTTTGATGAGCCGCTTTCTAACCTGGACGCCCGCCTGCGCCGCAGCATGCGCGAAGAAATCCGCAGCCTGCAGCAGCGGCTGAAGCTGACGGTGGCCTATGTCACGCACGACCAAAGCGAAGCGCTGGCGGTCAGCGACCAGATCATCATCATGAACGCCGGCCTCATTGCGCAAGCCGGCTCGCCGCAGGCGCTGTACGCACAGCCCAACAGCGAATTTGTGGCCGGCTTCATGGGTGAAGCCATGCTGTTTGACGCCACTGCGGGTGCTGACGGCAGCGTGGTGCTGGGCCCCTTGCGCCTGCGCCCCTTGCGCTGCCCGGCAGCCGGTGCCGTGAAGGTGGCCGTGCGGCCCGAGGCCTGGCAGGTGCACGCGGCCAGCAGCGGCGCCCTGCCCGGTTTGCTGCAAGGCCAACTGCTGAAACGTGCCTATCTGGGCAGCTTTCAAGAACTGACCGTGCACACCGTGCTGGGTGAGATCTTCGTCGTCAGCCCCGACACCACCCTCAACTGGACGGT
>JAYUHT010000470.1:0-3727 GCA_043766725.1 Burkholderiales bacterium
TGGTGCGTGCCGGTGCGAGCGTGATGTTCAGCGAGACCACCGAGGTGCGTGACGGCATCGACCAGCTCACCGCACGCGCCACCACGCCCGCGGTGGCCCAACGCATGATCGAAGAGATGGCCTGGTACGACGCCTACCTGCAACGTGGCAAGGTCGATCGCAGCGCCAACACCACGCCGGGCAACAAGAAGGGTGGCCTGTCCAACATCGTCGAGAAGGCGATGGGCTCGATCGTCAAGAGCGGCTCGGCGCCGATCTCGAATGTGATTTCCCCCGGCGAGAAACTCAAGGCCAAGGGCCTGACCTACGCCGCGACACCGGCCAGCGATTTCATCTGCGGCACCCTGCAACTGGCGGCCGGCATGAACCTGCATGTGTTCACCACCGGCCGTGGCACGCCCTACGGCCTGGCCGCCGTGCCGGTGATCAAGGTCGCCACGCGCAGCGATCTGGCACGGCGCTGGCACGACCTGATGGACCTGAACGCCGGCAGCATCGCCGACGGTTCGAAGACGATCGAGGAGGTGGGCTGGGAACTGTTCCGCCTGATGCTCGACGTGGCCAGCGGGCGCAAGAAGACCTGGGCCGAGCACTGGAAGTTGCACAACGCCCTGGTGCTGTTCAACCCCGCGCCGGTGACTTGAATCAGGGCTTCACCACCGCGGCGGCCGCTGCACCCGTAGCCGGGTGCAACGCTGTGAACAAGCGCTCGTCGAACTTGAAGCGCAGCCGCACATGCAGGCCGCTCCAACTGGTGTTGCTGCTGAACAGGTCGGCGTCGCTGTAGCGGCCCGCTGTCCAGCCGCCGCTGAGCCACAGGTTGTCTTGCACGCGCCAGCCCAGCTCGGCGCCCACGCCGCGCAGCCGGGCGCCCTGGCCTTGCTGCCACGAGCCGTAGGCGCTCAGGTCCCAGCGATCGTTCAGGTCCCACAACGTGCGCCCGGCCAGCAGGCCGCCTTGCCAGCGTGACGTGATGGGTACAGGGCCGCTGAGCGTTTCATGGACACGCTTGACGGCCACTTGCGCCGAATGCGTCCACGCCGGGTCGGCCCGATAGTTGGCGTGCAAGCTGGCCACCCAGGACGCCAGGCTGTCATGACCGGCATAGCCAGTCGATGCAGCGGCACGCCAATGTTCATCCGACCTGGCTTCCAGCCGGGCCAGCCCGTGCCAGCGGTTGCGCTCAGCGTCGCGATAGGCCAGGCCGAGCTGCATGCGCTGCTGCTGGTCATCGTTGCCGGCGCTCAAGCTCCGGCCCTGGTTGTCCATCACCAGCCCACGCAACAGCGCCGTCCAGTCACTATCGAGTTTGCGGTCGAGCGCGAAGCTGGCCAGTTGGCTGTGCTGGTTGCTGCTCTCGCGCCATTCGAGCTTGCCGCCGGCACGCAAGGCCGGGTCGGCGTTGTATTCGGCGCCCAGTGCCACGGCGCCCGCCTGGCCCACGCTGCCGTCGGCGCGGTGGATGGCCTGGCGCTCCAGGGCGGTGGTCACGGCCAACCCCGCGCCCAGCTTCCACAGGTTGCGCACGCCGATCGCGGCGGCGGCGTCGCTGCCGTTTTGGCCCCCGGCCAGGCGGAACTCGCTGAAGACTTGGCCGTCGCGCATGTAGGCGCTGTCCACGCCCAACACGGTGTTGTGACTGCGGCTGCCGTCTGCGGTCAAGCCGTAGGAGCCGGTCAGGCTGTTGGCGAATTCATGGCGCGCATACAGGCGCGACTTGTCGTCAAGCTTGTACTCGCCGCCCGCGGCCAGGCGGCGGCGGCTGCGGTCAGCCTCTTCGGCCTCGGCGTAAAGGGCGAGCTCGGGCGTGGCCTGGAAGTTCAGCCGCGCGCGCAAGCTGGTGTACGCGTGGTCGACCAGCGCAGGGGCCGCGTTGCTGCTCGGCGCCAAGGCCACCGGGCTGGCCAGCAGGCCGCTGCCCGCGAAGCCAAAACTCGTGTTGGTGCTGGCGTTGTTGCCGGTGCCCAAGCCCGGCACGCTGGAGCTGGCGGCCTGCGCGTCCACCGCGCTCAAGAAGCCGCCGCTGCCGGCAAGCTGACGTTCGTTCACCTGGTTAACCGCCAGGTCCAGGCGCAGTGCGGGCGTGGCCTTCCATTCAACGCCGGCAGTGGCGCTGCGCCGCGCCGCGCCGCGGCTGGGCGTGTCGCCGCGGTCCTGGCTGCCCAGCAGCTCCAGGTTGAGCTTGAACTCGGGCGTCAACGTGTGCGCGGCGTTCAGGCTCAACTCCTGGCGCCCCGGGCTCAGGCCAGCCTGGCTGTTTTGAAAACCAGCCTCGGCACGGGCTGCCTGCGCGCGCAGATGCAGGCCTTCAGATTGATGTTGCAGTTCAACCCGCGCCGCGCGCCCGCTGGCCGCCAGCGCCAGCCCAGGCGCGGCCGATGTTAACGTTTGGTTGTACTGGGCCGTGCCGTGGCTGGTGGCCAGTTCGGCCTGAACCCGTGTTTGCGCCGCCACGGCCCAGGCCGCGTTCAGGCCGCTCAGCTTGTACGGTGCGGCAGTATTGCGGTCTTCGGCATGGGCCGCACCCAGGCTCAGGCTGTCGCTGACGCGCCAGCGCGCATCGGCCCCGCCGACCCAGAACGGGCTGCCGCCTTCATCCACCTCATAGGCGATGCGGATCGACACCGGGTTGAGCCGCTCGTCCACGCTGGCCACCGGCAGGCGGAACAGCACGCGGCCGCTGAAGGGTTCGAAGTCGTAGTCGACGAAACGGGTCAGCAGCGTGCGGCGCAGCACCAGGGCCGGCTGGGCGCGGTCCCGCACCAAGATCTCCACCCGTTCGCTGTTGGCCAGGGCGTTGGGTTGGCCGATGGCATAGGGCCCGCTGATGCCGCGGCCGGCCTGCTCGTCAACATATTGGCGCAGCCGGTCGCGGCTGGCAAAGGCGTTGAACTGCAGCGGCCCGGCTTCATGGTGCACGCGCGCGCCGGTGAGGCTGCGCGCATAAGCCGCCAAGCGCTGCGCCGGGTTGTCGCTGGCGGTGTGGATGTCGCCATACAAGGCATAGCTGCGGTCCTTGTCAACGCGAACGAACAGGCGCGACGCGCTGCGGGCGTCGAACTCGCGCGTGCTGGCGTCGCCATAGACCGGGTAGAACTGGTTCGGGTCGATGTCGCGGAACAGCTTTTGCCGCGTCAGCTTGTCGCTGTCGGCCGCCGCGGTGAGCAGCACATCGCCCTTGATCGTGCCCTTAAGGTAGAACGCTGCGCGACCCGCGAGCTGGCGCTCGCCGTCGACACTGCTGGCCTGCCAGTGGCGCAGGTTGTCTTCGAAGCCGGCGTTGGCCAGCGCCGGGCTCAGGGTGTTGCGGTGCCTTTGCCCGAGCTGGATCGCGCCTTCAACAATGCCCACGGCCAACAAGGGCCGCAAATCGGGCGCAAAGAAGACCTCGCCTTGCACGCCAACCTGCCCGCTGCTGGCGCGCAGCAGTGCCTGACCTGTTACGTTAGCCGTGCGCAACAGCAGGCTGGCCTGGCCCTGTTGCACCAGCAGTTCCAGGCTGCTGGCGCCGGCCAGCGCTTCAAGCGGCGCCGCGCCGGGTTCGGCCGGGTTGAGCTGCCAGGTGCCCAGCGAGGTTTCGAGCAAGAGCTTGATCGGCCCGGGCAGCGGCGCGCCGTGGCGGTCGCTCAGCGTGATGTCCACCCGCAAGGTGCTGCGTCCGTCGGCCGGCGCTTGCGCGGCGCTCAAGGCCAGCGTGATGCGCTCGCCTTGCGCCAGGCTGCGGCCG
>JAYUHT010000471.1:0-3726 GCA_043766725.1 Burkholderiales bacterium
CGCCACCGCCGGCAGCGCCGGCGCGCGTGGCGGCGCGCCCGACCATTGCCAATGTGCAGTCGTGTGCGCCCAAAGCCGAGGATTACCCCGCTGCCGCATTGCGCGCCGACGCCACCGGCACCACCAAGGTGCGCTTCACGATCGACGCTGCGGGCAAGTTGTCGGCCGCCGAAGTGGTGCGTTCAGCGGGCTCGTCGCGCGAGCACAAGCAAATGGATCGCGTGGCCACGCAGAAACTCAGCGAGTGCACTTTCAGGCCCGGCGCTGACGAAAACGGCAAAGCCGTTGGCGGTGTCTTTGAGGTCGAGTACGTCTGGAAAATCGAGTGACGGCTGGTGCGGTGCGCCCGCCAAGAGTTTGCTATTGAACCAATCAACCCAGGCGCAGCCCGACAGCGCGCACCCCACACGTTTTATGGAGGCAACATGTTCGTAAAGATCAATCTGCGCAGCGGCCTGGCCGCAGCGCTTCTGGCCACGCTCGCCGCCGCCACCGTGGTGCCCACGCCAACCTGGGCGCAAGCGGCGTCGGAGCCTGCGGCTGCGGCTGCGGTGTCCCCCGCGCCCGCGGCAGTGGCCCCCGGCTTTGCGCCAACGGTGGCCAAGGAATCAGTGAGCAACCCCTACGGCCTGGACGCGCTGTGGAGCCAGGGCGACTTCGTCTCGCGCGGCACGCTGATCATCATGGTCATCATGAGCATGGGCAGCTGGTACATCATCTTCACCAAGCTGTGGGAGCAGTACAAGCTCGGACGCTCGGGCGGCCCGGCGTTGAAAAAATTCTGGACCGCCGGCTCGGTGAAGTCGGGCGTCGACACGCTTGAAAGAGGCAGCGCCTTCCGCTACATCGCCGAAGAAGGGCTGAAGGCCAGCGACCACCATGAAGGCACCCTGGTCGACAACATCGACCTGAACAGCTGGATCTCGATGAGCGTGCAGCGCGCCATCGACAGCATCAACAGCCGCTTGCAAGACGGCCTGGCGTTCCTGGCCACGGTGGGCTCAACGGCGCCGTTCGTCGGCCTGTTCGGCACGGTGTGGGGCATCTATCACGCGCTCACCGCCATCGGCATTTCGGGCCAGGCCAGCATCGACAAGGTGGCCGGGCCGGTGGGCGAGGCACTCATCATGACCGCCTTCGGCCTGGCCGTGGCGGTTCCCGCGGTGATGGGCTACAACTGGTTGATTCGCCGCAACAAGGGCTGCATGGATCAGGTGCGAACCTTTGGCGCCGACGTACACAGCGTGCTGTTGGCCGCAAAGAAGTGATGCGGTACGCAGATTGCCCTGTGGGCTGCGTTCAACTGCGTTCTGCTTAGGAGCCGCACATGGCCATGCAAGTCGGCTCGCCCGATGGCGACGACAACGAGATGAACTCCACCATCAACACCACGCCGCTGGTCGACGTGATGCTGGTGCTGCTGATCATCTTCCTCATCACCATTCCGGTGGTCACGCAAAGCGTGAAGCTCGAGTTGCCCAAGGAGCGCAACTTGCCCACGCAGACCAAGCCCGAGAACATCGTCATCGCGGTCAACCGCGACGGTGAAGTGCACTGGGGCCTGGAGCGCATGCCCGACATCGAAGCGCTGGTGACGCGGCTGAAGAAGGAAGCCGTGAAAGAGCCGCAGCCCGAGGTGCACATCCGCGGTGACGGTGAAGTGCGCTACGAAAGTGTGGGCCGCGTGGTCGTGGCCTGCCAGCGCGCCGGTATCTTCAAGGTCGGGTTCATCACCGAGCCGCCCCCCGGCCCGGTGGCGCGTTGAGCAACGAGGATCGACTCACATGTCCATGAACGTAGGCTCGGCCGGCGGCGACGACGCTCCCATGATCGAGATGAACATGACGCCCCTCATCGATGTGATGCTGGTGCTGCTGATCATGTTCATCATCACCATCCCCATCCAGACCCATGCGGTGAAGATGAACATGCCCGTGGGCCCGAGCGCGCCGCCGCCCAAGCCGCCCGAGATCGTGCGCATTGATGTCGATTTCGACGGCACCATCGGCTGGAACGGCGTCATCATTTCCGGCCGCGAAGACCTCGAAGGCAAGCTGTTGGCCATCTCCGTCATGGCCGACCAGCCTGAGGTGCACCTGCGGCCCAACAAGTTGGTCACGTACAAGGTGGTGGCCATGATCCTGGCCAGCGCGCAGCGCCTGGGCGTGACCAAGATCGGCATCGTCGGCAACGAACAGTTCCTTTGAAATGAAACACCCCCTACGCGCTGCGCGCGCCCCCTCAAAGGGGCAACGCCAGCGGCCCGGCGAAGCCGGTTCCGCGGCGTTCGCTTGGCCACGTCTTTTTCATGCGTCGCGGGTGGCGCGCAGCGCAATGGACCACTGACATGAAGCTGATTCCTTCGCTTTGCTTGGCGGTGTTAACCGCCGTGTGCATGGGCAGCATTCACGCCCAGGGCCTGCGCGCCGAGGTGGGCAAGCCGCTGCAACAGGCCAGTGATCTGCTCAAGGCCGGCAAGGCCAAAGAGGCGCTGGCCAAGGTGCGTGAAGCTGACGCCGTGGGCGGCAAGACCGCGGCCGAACAGTTGCTGGTCGACCGCATGAAGGCCGCCGCGGCGCAGCGCGCCGGCGAGTCAAGCACCGCCATCGCCGCGCTGGAGTCCATCTACGCCAAGGTGGGCGGCGGCGAGCAGGGGCAAATTGCCGAGCAGTTGGCCTCGGCCTATGCCCAGATCAAAAACAATGCAAAGGCCACGGAGTGGGTGAACCGCGCCGTGCAGGCCGGCAACAACGGCGCCGGCGTGCGCCAGTTGCAGGCCTATTTGCAATCGTCCAGCGGCGACTATGCGGCCATCGCGCGCGACAGTGGCGCGGCCGTGCAGAGCGCCGAGCAAGCCGGCCGCCGGCCCGATGAAGGCGACTTGCTGCGCCTGGCCGATGCCCAGCAGCGCACCGGCAACATGACCGGTTATGGCAGCACGCTGGAAAAGCTGCTGCTGAACTATCCGAAGAAAGATTACTGGAACGCCTACCTCAGCCGCCTGCCACGCAAGGCCGGCTTTGCTGACCGTTTTGCGCTGGACGTGCTGCGCCTGCGCCTGGCCAGCGGCACACTGAGCAAGACCGACGACTACATGGAACTGGCCCAGTTGTCCATGCAGCAAGGCCTGCCGTCTGAAGCCCGGCGCGTGGCCGAACAAGGCTTCAAATCGGGCGTGCTGGGCACAGGCCCACAAGCCGGGCGCCACCAGCGCCTGCGCGACCTGGCGGTGAAAGAAGAAGGCGAATCCAAGGGCAAACTGGCCGGCCAGGCACTGGAAGCGGAAAGCTTCAAGGAAGGTGACGGGCTGGTCAAGGTGGGTGCGTCTTACGTGTCGCTGGGCGAGTTCGACAAGGGCATAGAACTGATCCAGAAAGGCATCGCCAAGGGCAACTTGAAGCGCCCTGAAGACGCCAAGCTGCGCCTGGGCCTGGCCCAGCTGCAGTCACCCAAAAACAAGGCCGCCGCAGTGCAGACCTTGCGCAGTGTGAAGGCCACCGACGGCGCCGCAGACATTGCGCGCCTGTGGATCATCCTGGGTAGTTCGTAACAGCGCCGTAACAGCGCCGTGACGGCGCCGTGACGGCGGCGGCAAGCTTGTCGGCTGGCCACGCCCCTGGCATTTTTTAGTTGCCGCGGGCCGGCGCTCAGTCGCCCTTGAACACCGGCGCCTGCCTGGCCGCAAAGGCATCGAAAGCGCGTTTGAAATCTTGCGTCAGCATGCAC
>JAYUHT010000472.1:0-9850 GCA_043766725.1 Burkholderiales bacterium
TGATCACGCAGTTGCGTGGCAGCGGCCAGGTAGTCTTTGGGCGCGACAATGGCCTCGACCTCGCCTAGCCGCAGGTTGATGCGCAAAGCCATCTCGCCGAGCGCGGCGGCCACTGCATCCTTGATGGTTTCGGGATTAACTGCAAAAGCGGTCATGCAGGTGAGTCCTCAGGCGCGCGCAATGGTCTGGTTGCGGCGGATCTTTTGCTGCAGCTGGATGATGCCGTAGAGCAATGCTTCGGCGGTCGGCGGGCAACCCGGCACGTACACGTCCACCGGCACGATGCGGTCGCAGCCGCGCACCACCGAATAGCTGTAGTGGTAGTAGCCGCCGCCATTGGCACAGGAGCCCATGCTCAGCACCCAGCGCGGCTCGGCCATCTGGTCATACACCTTGCGCAGGGCCGGCGCCATCTTGTTGCACAGCGTGCCGGCCACGATCATCAAATCGCTCTGCCGCGGGCTTGGGCGGAACAGCATGCCGAAACGGTCGATGTCGTAGCGGGCAGCGCCGGCGTGCATCATTTCAACGGCGCAGCAGGCCAGGCCAAATGTCATGGGCCACAACGAACCCGTCTTCGACCAGTTGATCACCGTGTCGATCGACGTGGTGGTGAAACCTTCTTTGAGAATGCCTTCAATGCCCATGGTGCATGCCTCGTAGCTCTGTCACTCCCAATCGAGAGCGCCCTTCTTCCATTCGTAGATGAAGCCCACCACCAAGATGCCCAGGAAGACCATCATGGCCCAGAAGCCGGCCGGCCCGATCTCGCGCAACGCCACCGCCCAGGGGAAGAGGAAAGCGATTTCCAGATCGAACAAGATGAACAGAATTGCCACCAGGTAGTAGCGAACGTCGAATTTCATGCGCGCATCTTCAAAGGCTTCGAAGCCGCATTCGTAGGGGGAGTTCTTCTGCGCATCAGGCCGGTTCGGGCCCATCACGTAGCCCAGCACCTGCGGCACGATGCCCACACTCACACCCACGAGTATGAACAGGATGACCGGCAAGTACTGTTGAAGATCCATGGGGCGTTTTCAGCGCTGGGCCAGCCTGGTGACGGACGAAGAGAGGGCCGAAAAAAACCCGCGTTGGCCAGCAGACAGGGGCTGCAATCCAAACGCGAGCATTCGATTTCCTATGTTGTGGTGCCGACGGCGAGACTCGAACTCGCACAGCTTTCGCCACTACCCCCTCAAGATAGCGTGTCTACCAATTTCACCACGTCGGCGTGCTATGCAAGACCGCTGCGGAGCCATGAGGTTGGGACCCCGAACAGCCAGAAATTCTAGCCGCAAAAACAGGCGCGACTTGAGCCAGCGCAAGCCTGTGCGGGCTGCGCAACGCTTACTTCGATGCCCCCGGCTGCACCGGTGCGGGCACGCCGGTCGCGGGCGCCACGGCGGGTGCGGCAGAGGCGGCAACCGGTGCCGGCATGGCGGTGGCGGCTGCACTGGCTGGGCCAGGAATGACCGCGGCAGCCGAAGCCGCCACCGGTGCATCGAGCACACTGCCGCCGCTGCTGACGCGGCCTTGGCCGGCATTGGACATGTAGGCTAACGCCAGGGTGCAGACGAAAAACACGCCTGCGCACGCAGCAGTCGACCGCGAGAGGAAGTTCGCACTCCCAGTGGCCCCGAACAGGCTGCCCGAGGCCCCGCTGCCAAACGACGCGCCCATGTCAGCGCCCTTGCCGTGTTGTATCAGCACCAGGCCGATCATCGTCAGGGCGGCCAGCAGTTGGGCGGCCAGCACCACGGTCATCCAGATTTGCATGTTCAAAGAACTCCAGTAGGTTAGTTCAGCTTGCCGCGCGGCACACGGCCACGAAGTCGGCCGCCTTCAATGCGGCGCCGCCGATCAGGCCGCCGTCGATGTCGGCTTGCACAAACAGCGTGGCGGCGTTGTCAGGCTTGACGCTGCCGCCGTAAAGAATCTTCATTTGCGCCGCGTGTGGCGTGGCCGCATGCAATTGAGCGCGCAGCAAAGCATGAACGGCCTGGGCTTGCTCGGGCGTGGCGGTGCGGCCGGTGCCGATGGCCCACACGGGCTCGTACGCCACCACCATTTCAGACACGCAATGCGCCAAGGTGTGGATCACGGCCGAGAGCTGGCGTTTGACCACGGTTTCGGTGTCGCCCGCTTCGCGCTGCGCCAAGGTTTCGCCCACGCACACGATGGGCGTGATGCCACGCGCCAGCGCTGCCTGGGCCTTGTCGGCCACGAGCTGGTCGCTCTCAGCGTGGTATTGCCGGCGCTCGCTGTGGCCAACGATCACATAGCGGCAACCAAATTCAGCCAGCATGGCCACTGACACTTCACCGGTGTAAGCGCCCTGGGCGTGCGCCGAGCAGTCTTGCGCGCCCCAGCGGACATCGCTTGCGGCCAGCGTGACGGCCACTTCGCTCAGGTATGGGAACGGCGCGCACACCGCCACTTCAGCGACAAACGGGCCTGCAGCGAGCATGCCGGCCAGCAACTCGGCATTCGCCGCATGGTTGCCGTGCATCTTCCAATTGCCCGCGACGAGCTTGCGCCGGGGCGCCATGGCGGCAACCATCACGCGCTCCAATCCAGCACGATCTTGCCCACATGCGTGCTCGACTCCATCAAGGCATGCGCCTTGGCGGCATCGTTGGCGGCGAACACGGCGTGGATCACCGGTTTGACGCGGCCGGCTTCGATCAACGGCCAGACCTTGCTGCGCAATTCGCGCGCCAGTTCGGTCTTGTAGGCCACCGAGCGCATGCGCAAGGTGGAGCCGATGATGGCAATGCGCTTGCGCAGCACGGTGCCCACGTCGATGCTGGCCTTGGTGCCGCCTTGCACGGCGATCAAGGCCAGGCGGCCGTCTTCGGCCAGGCAGTCGATCTCGCGTGGCAAGTAGTCGCCACCGACCATGTCAAGCACCACGTTCACGCCACGGCCTTCAGTCAAACGTTTGACTTCAGGCACAAAGTCTTGCGTGCGGTAGTTGATGGCGTGGTCAGCGCCCTGGGCCACGCAGGCCGCACACTTTTCATCGGTGCCGGCGGTGACGATGACCTTGGCACCCAGGGCCTTGGCCAGGTGGATGGCAGCCACGCCAATGCCACTCGACCCTCCTTGAATCAACAAGGTTTCACCGGCGGCCAAACGCGCGTTGACGAACACGTTTTGCCAGACGGTGAAGAAGGTTTCGGGCAAAGACGCCGCCTGCACGTCGTTCAAGCCCTTGGGCACCGGCAGGCACTGGCCGGCCGGGGCCACGCACATTTCGGCATAGCCGCCGCCGGCCACCAAGGCGCAGACCCGGTCGCCCAGGGCCACGCCGGCCACGGCCAGGTCTTGCGCCGCGCCCGCCACCACCGTGCCCGCCACTTCCAGGCCGGGCAGGTCAGACACGCCGCGCGGCGGCGGGTACAGGCCGCGGCGTTGCAGCACATCTGGACGGTTAATGCCCGATGCGGCCACGCGGATCAGCAACTCACCCGCAGCCGCCACCGGGTCGGGCCGGTGTGCGCTCACCAAGACTTCCGGGCCCCCGGGCTGTTTGATTTCAATGGCACGCATGGTTCACCCTCTCGTTGCTAGACCTTGGGGCGGCAGAAGTTACTCGCGTGACGGGCCGGGCTCGCCCGCAGGGGCGGTGGCTGCCACTTCAGGGGCGGCGGCTTCGCGTTCACGGCGCGGCGGGCGCTCGCCACGGTCACCGCGGTCCCCACCACGGTAGCCACCCCGGTCGCCGCGGTCGCTGCGTTCACGGCGCGGGCGGTCTTCCTCTTCGGGCATGCCTTCTGGCCTATCCAATAAGGCTTTGAGCGACAACTTGATGCGGCCCTTCTCATCGGTTTCCAGCACCTTGACCTTGACGATCTGGCCTTCCTTCAAGAAGTCTTCCACACGCTCCACGCGCTGGTGGGCGATCTGGCTGATGTGCAGCAAGCCGTCTTTGCCAGGCAGGATGTTGACGAGCGCGCCGAACTCCAGAATCTTGGTGATGGCACCTTCGTAGACCTTGCCCACTTCGGCTTCGGCCGTGATCTCGGTGATGCGCTTCTTGGCGAACTCGGCCTTGTCGGCATCGACGCTGGCGATGGTGATGGTGCCGTCTTCACCGATGTCGATGGTGCAGCCGGTTTCCTCGGTCAGCGCGCGGATGGTGGAGCCGCCCTTGCCGATCACGTCGCGGATTTTTTCCGGGTTGATCTTCATGGTGTACAGGCGCGGGGCGAACTGGCTCACCTCGGTCTTCGCACCACTCACGGCCTCGACCATCTTGCCCAGGATGTGCAGGCGCGCTTCCTTGGCCTGGGCCAGGGCGACCTGCATGATTTCCTTGGTGATGCCCTGGATCTTGATGTCCATTTGCAGCGCGGTCACGCCCGCGCCGGTGCCGGCCACCTTGAAGTCCATGTCACCCAGGTGATCTTCATCGCCCAGGATGTCGGTCAGCACGGCGAAGCGGTTGCCGTCTTTGATCAGGCCCATGGCGATGCCGGCCACGTGCGCCTTCATCGGCACGCCGGCGTCCATCAGCGCGAGGCAGCCGCCGCACACCGAAGCCATGCTCGACGAGCCGTTGCTCTCAGTGATCTCGCTCACCACGCGCAGCGTGTAGGGGAAGTCTTCCTTGCTCGGCAGGGCGGCGATGAGTGCACGCTTGGCCAGGCGGCCATGGCCGATCTCGCGCCGCTTGGGGCTGCCCACGCGGCCGGTCTCGCCGGTGGCAAACGGCGGCATGTTGTAGTGCAGCATGAACCGGTCTTCGTAGTCGCCTGAAAGCGCGTCGATGCGCTGGGCGTCGCGTTCGGTGCCCAGGGTGGCGGCCACCAGGGCTTGGGTCTCGCCGCGGGTGAACAAGGCCGAGCCGTGGGTGCGCGGCAGCACGCCGGTGCGAATTTCAATGGGGCGCACGGTGCGTGTGTCGCGGCCGTCGATGCGCGGCTCGCCGGACAGAATCTGGCTGCGCACGATCTTGGCTTCGATGTCGAACAGCAGGCCTTCGACCTTCACCGCATCGAAGGCCAGGCCCTCTGCCGTGAGTGCGGCCTTGGTGGCGCTGGTGGCTTCGCGGCAGGCTTGCGTGCGGGCTTGTTTGCTGCGGATCTGGTAAGCCGCACGCAACGGGCCTTCGGCCAGGGCGCTGACCTTGGCGATGAAGGCTTCGTCTTTGGCTGGCGCAGACCAAGTCCACTCGGGCTTGCCGGCGTCGCGCACCAGTTCATTGATCGCCTTGATGGCGATGTTGCCCTGCTCGTGGCCGAAGACCACGGCGCCGAGCATCAATTCTTCGCTCAACTGGTCGGCTTCGGATTCCACCATCAGCACGGCGGCCTCGGTGCCGGCCACCACCAGGTCGAGCTTGGATTCGGCGATCTGCGTCTTGCTCGGGTTGAGCACATAGGCACCGTTGAGGTAGCCCACGCGCGCCGCGCCGATGGGGCCGCTGAACGGAATGCCCGAAATGGCCAACGCGGCGCTGGAGCCGATGAGCGCAGCAATGTCAGCCGGCACTTCGGGGTTGAGCGACAGCACGTGGATGACCACTTGCACTTCGTTGTAGAAGCCTTCAGGGAACAGCGGGCGGATCGGGCGGTCGATGAGGCGGCTGGTTAACGTTTCCAGTTCACTGGGGCGGCCTTCGCGCTTGAAGAAGCTGCCCGGGATCTTGCCCGCGGCATAGGTCTTCTCGATGTAATCCACGGTGAGCGGGAAGAAGTCTTGCCCGGCCTTGGCCTCGGTCTTGGCCACCACGGTGGCCAGCACGACGGTGTCGTCCATGCTCACCAGCACGGCGCCGCTCGATTGGCGCGCGATTTCGCCGGTTTCAAGGGTCACCGTGTTGGCGCCCCACTGGAAGGTCTTGGTGACTTTGTTGAAGATGCTCATTGCGGTGTCTCCGTTTGGGGGTGGGCACACTTGCGGTGGTGCCGAAGAACCAGGAGCCTGTGGTGGCGCGCCACCCTGCCTGCCTGCGCAATGCCATTCCAGCGCCACCCGCACTGCGGGGCGGCGGTGGAATGACACAACAGCGCTGTCACCAGGCCATGCTCCAAAGGCGACAGCCCGTGCTGGGGTGTTCCAGGCAGGCGTGTCGCATCAGGTTTGAAGTTAAATCCGCTGGGGTCGCTTACGGTCGCTTGCGTTTGCCGTTACTTACGCAAGCCAAGCTTGGCGATCAGCGCGGTGTAGCGCGCAGCGTCGGTGTCTTTGAGGTAAGACAGCAGGCTCTTGCGCTTGTTGACCATCTTCAACAGTCCGCGGCGGCCGTGGTGGTCTTTCAGGTGGGTCTTGAAGTGCGGCGTCAGCTCGTTGATGCGGGCAGTCAACAGGGCGACTTGCACTTCGGGAGAGCCGGTGTCTGCGGGGCCACGGGCGTGGGCCTTGATGACTTCGGCGGTTTGGGCGCTGGCCATGGTCATGGCGTTTCCTTGTATGTTGGAAGCCACCATGAAACGCCCCGGGCGGGGCGCAGCGCAGCGGTTTCCAGGTTTGACTTGCGAACGCGGGTGAAACCGACCCACGCCGTGCTTGAACGCCCTTGGCACAACGTGCCTTGAGCAAAACCGTTGGATTATAGCCGGGCTTGTTGGACCTGCTTCATTGCCGGTGTTGGGCCAACTCATCCACAGCCACCCCTTGAAGCGGCGCTGTGTGTAGCCACATAGGAAGCATGGGCCCGGCGCCGGTTTGCCAGGCCTTCACTGTCAACAGGAGTTCACCATGTTCCTCGTACCCATGACCCGCCACACCTCTGGCCTGGCGCGCAACTTCGAGCGCTTCTTTGATGACGGTTTTGACCGTTTGCTGGCGCCGGCCGCCGAAGGGCTGCGCAGCCCAGCGCTCGACGTGGCCGAGTCCGACCAAGCCTACACCGTGAAGATCGACTTGCCGGGTGTGGGCAAGGAAGACGTGAAGATCGCCATCGACGGCCGGCGTGTCACCGTGGAAGCGCAGACCCGCAAGGCTGACGAAAAGAAGGAAGGCGACCGCATCGTCTACCGCGAGCGTTCGCTGGCCAGCTATTCGCGCCGCTTCAACCTGGCGCAAGAGGTTGACCAGGCTGAGTCCGCGGCGCAAATGGATCAGGGTGTGCTGACCCTGACACTGGCCAAGCGCCGCGCCAATGCGGCGACACAGCTGACTGTCAAGTAACGCCCTGCCCCAACTGGGCTAGAGGCCAGCGCGGCCGTACTTCAAAGGTGGCCGCGCTGGCGGCGCCCGTGGTGGGCGGCAAGCGGCGCTGCCAGCGCATGGCAGCGGCCAGCGCGATCATGGCGCCGTTGTCGGTGCACAGCGCCAAGGCGGGGTAGTGCACCTGCGCGCCCACCCGCGCGCAGGCCAGGCCCAGGCGCTCACGCAGGCGCGCATTGGCACCCACACCGCCGGCCACCACCAGGCGCTTCAGGCCAGTGGCTTTGAGCGCGCGTTGCGCCTTGGCGCACAACACGTCAACGATGGCGGCTTGGGTGCTGGCCGCCATGTCGGCGCGCACCTGGTCTGACAACGGCTGCGGCAGCCGCGCCAACTTCACCGCCACGGCCGTCTTCAGGCCGGCAAAAGAAAAGTCCAATCCAGCAGCGCGCAACATGGGGCGTGGCAAGTCGAACGCGCGCTCATCGCCCGCCTCAGCCAACCTGGCCAGCGCCGGCCCGCCCGGGTAACCCAGGCCTAGCAGCTTGGCGGTCTTGTCGAAGGCCTCGCCGGCGGCGTCGTCCACCGTTTCGCCGAGCAACTCGTATTGGCCAACCTCTTCCACCCGCATGAGCTGCGTGTGGCCGCCGGAGACTAACAGCGCAATGAAGGGGAACTGTGGCGCATCGTCGCTCAAGAACGGCGACAGCAAGTGCCCTTCCAGGTGGTGCACCGGCCAGGCTGGCTTGTTCAGGGCCATGGCCAGCGCTGCGGCCATGCCGGCACCCACCAGCAGCGCGCCGGCCAGACCTGGCCCTTGGGTGTAAGCCACGGCGTCAATCTCATCGAGCCGGCAATGCGCTTGCGCCAGCACCTGGCGGGTCAACGGCAGCAGGCGGCGGATGTGGTCGCGCGACGCCAGCTCGGGCACCACGCCGCCATAGGCTTGATGCATGTCGACCTGGCTGTAAAGGGCGTCGGCCAGCAGGCTGGCCGTGCCAGCCGGATCGGCTCGCACCAAGGCCACGCCGGTTTCGTCGCAAGACGATTCGATGCCCAGGATCAGCACGCCAGCCTCAATGGTTTTCGCGCGCGTGGTTGATGGTGTACTTGGGCAACTCGATCGTCACGTCTTGCTGCGCAAGAATCGCCTGGCAAGACAGGCGCGACAGCGGTGTGAGGCCCCACGCGCGGTCGAGCAAGTCTTCTTCGCTTTCATCCATTTCGCCCAACGACTTGAAGCCTTCGCGCACGATGACGTGGCAGGTGGTGCAGGCACAGCTCATTTCACAGGCATGCTCAATGGCGATGCCGTTCTCAAGCAGGGCTTCGCACACCGACGTGCCCGGCTCGGCGCGAATCTCATCGCCCAGCGGGCACAGTTCGGCATGGGGCAGGATTTTGATCACCGGCATCTCGTTCAGACCTCGTCTATGCGGCGGCCTGCCAGCGCCTGCTGGATGCCGCGGTTCATGCGCGCCGCGGCGAAGTGTTCGGTGCCATCGGCCAGCGCTTTGACGGCGGCGTCAATTGCCGCGGCGTCGTCGCTGGTGGCGGCAGCCTGGGTCAAACGGGTCAGGCTGGCAATGGCTTCACGCTGCGCCGGCGTGAGCAAGTCACCATCAGCTTGCAGCGCCGAACTTGTGGCCAGCGTCATGCGCTCGGCCTCCACACGTGCCTCGCGCAGCGCGCGTGCGCCCATGTCGGCGTGCGCATGGGTGAAGCTGTCACGCAGCATGTTGGCGATCTGGTCGTCTGCCAAGCCATAGCTGGGTTTGACCACCACACTGGCCTGCACGCCCGAGCCGGTTTCTTGCGCCGCCACGCTGAGCAAGCCATCGGCATCGACCTGGAAGGTGACGCGAATGCGCGCCGCGCCGGCCACCATGGGCGGAATGCCGCGCAGCTCGAATCGCGCCAGTGAACGGCAATCACTCACCAGCTCGCGCTCGCCCTGCACCACGTGAATGGCCATCGCCGTCTGGCCGTCTTTGAAGGTGGTGAACTCTTGCGCCTTGGCCACCGGGATCGTGGTGTTGCGCTCGACGATGCGTTCGACCAGGCCACCCATGGTTTCCAGGCCCAGCGACAGCGGAATCACATCGAGCAGCAGCAACTGCCCGTCGCGCGCATTGCCGGCCAGGGCGTTGGCCTGGATGGCCGCACCCAGGGCCACCACTTCGTCGGGGTTCACGTCGGTGAGCACCTCGCGGCCGAAGAACTCGGCCACCGCGGCGCGCACCGCCGGCATGCGCGTGGCGCCACCCACCATGATCACGCCTTGCACATCGGCCGGGCGCAGGCGGGCATCGCGCACCACGCGGCGCACCGCGCCCAGCGTGCGCCCCAACAAAGGCTGGGTCAGGGCTTCAAATTGCGTGCGACTGATTTGAAACTGTAGGTTTTGCCCGCTGATGCGCGCGGCCCAAGTGGCGTCTGGGGTGGCGCTCAAGGCTTCCTTGGCCGCACGCGCGGCCACCAGGGCGTTGCGCATGTCTTGCGCGCCATCGGCTTGAATGCCGGCCTGGGCCAGCGCCCAATGTGCCAGCGCCAGGTCGAAATCATCGCCACCCAACGCGGCATCACCGCCCGTGGCCACCACTTCAAACACGCCCTGGTTCAGGCGCAGCAACGAAATGTCGAAGGTGCCGCCGCCCAGGTCGTAAACCGCATACAGGCCTTCGCTGCCATGGTCCAGCCCATAGGCCACGGCCGCCGCGGTGGGCTCGTTGAT
>JAYUHT010000473.1:0-3711 GCA_043766725.1 Burkholderiales bacterium
CGGCCAGCGCCGCCACCAGCCGCATCAGCGTGGCCAGGGGCACGGCGTCGTCGCCGGGGCGGGCGCGCAGCACCAACACGTCGGCGCGGGCGTCGAACAGCGTGCCGAGCAAACGCGACTTGCCGATGCCGGTGGCGCCGGTGAGCACGAACACCTCGCCCGCCTGCCACGCGCTCAATGCCGCGGCCCCTTCGGCCTCGCGCCCGATCGTGCGCGGCGGGCGCAGCACTGCTGCCGGCAGCGGCTGGCCGCTGAACCAGCTTGGCGCGCCGGCCTGTTCGATGGTTTGCAGCAGCGCCAGAGTTTCGGTGGACGGGCGCGCGCCCACCTCGTGCTTGAGCATGTGCTCGCAGCGGTCAAACGCCAGCAGCGCGGCGGCACGATCCCCGCTCAGGTAGTGCAGACGCATCACCTGCCGATGGGCGTGTTCGGAGGCCGGGTCGCTGGCCAGCAGTTGCTGCGCTGCGGCCAGCGCCGGGATGATCGCGCCCGCACTTTCCAGCCGCGCCGCCTCGGCCGTCATGGCGGCAATGCGCAGCGCGCGGCGGCGTTGCCGCGCCTGGGCCAGCCACGGCGCGAGGCCGGCCGCGTCGTGCTCGCTGACGGCCCCCAGCAGTTCACCGTCGCCGGCGTCGGCGCCGGCGATGTCGACCACCACCTCGGCCGGCACGTTCACGACCGCCGCACCGGCCAGCAACTCGAAGCCCAGCGCCTTGCGCAGGCGAAACAGGCGCTGGCGCAAATTGGCGCGGGCCCGTTCATCGTCCACATCGGGCCACAGCAGCGCGGCCAGCACCTTACGCGGCGTCGGGCCTTCGAGCACCAGGTAGGCCAGCAGCAGCGCGTCTTTGGCTTCAAGCACCAGCGTGCAGTCGGCACCGTGGTGACACACGGCCTGTCCGATCAGGTGCAGCCGGGGCGGTGGGGCGGATGCAGGCATGCGGGGCCTTGTCTCGAAGCAGGCGCGCCGCCGGGGGAGCGACGGCGCAGGATAGCCTCACCGCTACGTGGCGGCGTGCTGGTGCCAACTGATCCCGTGAAGCAGTGAAATCACACCTTCGACTTCACTGTTTCACTGAACCAGTGCTTTTACGGTGGCCGGCGTGACACGGGCGTCACGGCGAACCAGCCTGCGGGCCTGCCTGGCAACCTGAACAGTTGTGGCCTAATCCCGGGTTTGTTCACCCACTGCGAGAGCCCCCATGGCCACCAAGATCAGAACCGAAGCCGACCGCAAGGCCACGCCACGCCCCGTTACGCCCGATGGCGTTGGCTTCACCGCCGGCCGCGGCCAGAAAGTCAGCCTGGAGCGCGGCGCGCACACCCGCAGCAAGAAGAACCCGGGCAAGCGGCCCAAGCGAGGCGGTTGAGCGCCCGAGAGACGCTTCCAGGCCCTGAGCCCGTGACCAAGCAGCCCGCGGGCCATGTTGCGGGTCACTGAACTGCGGCTGCCGCTGGGCCACCCCGAAGCCACGCTGCGCCAGGCCCTGTTGCTGCGCCTGGGGGTGCCCGATGCCGAACTGCGCCAGTTCGACATCGTCAAACGCAGCTTCGATGCGCGCAAGAAGAGCGCTGTGGTGCTCATCTACAGCGTTGATTGCGAACTCACTGATGAAATCGCGGTGCTGGCACGCCTGGCCACTGACCGCCATGTGCGCCCCGCGCCCGACACGCGCTACCAGTTCATCGGCCATGCGCCGGTCGACTTCCACGCCACACCGCGGCCGCGCCCGGTGGTGGTGGGCTTTGGCCCCTGCGGCCTGTTTGCCGCGTTGATCCTGGCGCAGATGGGCCTGCGCCCGCTGGTGCTGGAACGTGGCCGGTCGGTGCGCCAGCGCACGCAAGACACCTGGGCACTGTGGCGCCGCGGTGTGCTCGACGTGCGCAGCAACGTGCAGTTCGGCGAAGGCGGCGCCGGCACGTTCTCAGACGGCAAGCTGTACAGCCAGATCAGCGATGCGCGCCACCTCACGCGCAAGGTCTTGAACGAGTTCGTCAAGGCCGGCGCCCCGGAGGAAATTCTCTTCGTCAGCAAG
The DNA here is from genome assembly GCA_043766725.1 of Burkholderiales bacterium. Taxonomy (GTDB): domain Bacteria; phylum Pseudomonadota; class Gammaproteobacteria; order Burkholderiales; family Burkholderiaceae_C; genus Rubrivivax. The sequence goes on from JAYUHT010000473.1 coordinate 2,037, forward strand.
CCGCATATCGGCACCTTCCGCCTGGTGGGCGTGGTCGAAAAGATGCGTGCCGAGATCGTGGCGCTTGGCGGCGAAGTTCGCTTCGAAAGCCAGGTGGTGGATGTGCACATCGAAGGCGGCCAAGTGCGCGGTTTGGTGCTTGCGAACGGTGAGCAGATCACCACCGACCATGTGCTGCTGGCGTTGGGCCACAGCGCGCGCGACACGTTTGCGATGCTGCACAGCCGCGGCGTGTTCATGGAGGCCAAACCGTTCTCCATCGGCTACCGCATCGAGCACCCGCAAGGCCTGGTGGATCGCGCCCGTTTCGGGCCCAACGCCGGCAACCCTGTGCTTGGCGCGGCCGACTACAAGCTGGTACACCATGCCAAGAACGGCCGCTCGGTGTACAGCTTTTGCATGTGCCCCGGTGGCACGGTGGTGGCCGCCACCTCTGAAGAGCATCGTGTTGTAACGAATGGCATGAGCCAATACTCACGCGCCGAGCGCAACGCCAATGCCGCCGTCGTGGTGGGCATCACGCCGCAAGACTATCGGCAAGACGGTCTGCATGAAGGCCCGGTGGATCCGCTCGACGGCATCGCCTTCCAGCGCGTCTGGGAAAGCCGCGCTTATGCACTGGGCGGCGGCGGCTACGTGGCGCCGGGCCAGTTGGCGGGTGACTTCATCAAGGGCCAGCGCGGCGCCGGCGGCCAGGCCTTCGGCAGCGTGCTGCCTTCGTACACGCCCGGCGTGAACCTGACTGACCTGGCAGCCACCAATGCGTTCGGCCATGCCAGCCTGCCGGGCTACGCGCTGGAAGCGATCCGCGAGGCGCTGCCCGCCTTCGAACGCCAGATACCCGGCTTTGCCATGGCTGACGCCGTGCTCACCGGCGTGGAAACGCGCACCTCATCGCCGCTGCGCATCACCCGCGGCAAAGACTTTCAAAGCCTCAATGTGCGCGGCCTGTACCCGGCGGGTGAAGGGGCCAGCTACGCCGGCGGGATTTTGTCAGCCGGGGTCGATGGGATTGAAGTGGCGGAAGCGGTGGCGCGGAGTTTGGTGGCGTGAGGTTTTGATGCGCGCCATCCCCGAGAGGACCGCACATCAAAAAAGCCGCTGACTCCAGCGGCTTTTTTATTGTTTACAGGCTCAAATCAGACCTGACCGGGCTGCGCATTTTGCAGCGCGGCAATGCGTTCTTCAATCGGCGGGTGGGTGGAAAACAACTTGCCAATGCCACCGGTGATGCCCATGGCCTGTACGGTTTTGGGCAGCTCGCCGGGTTGCATGCCGCCCAGGCGGGCCAGCGCGTTCATCATCGGCTGCCGGCGCCCCATCAGCTGCGCGGCGCCGGCGTCGGCTCGGAACTCGCGGTGGCGCGAGAACCAGGCGACGACGATGGCCGCGGCAAAGCCCAGCACGATGTCGAGCACGATGGTGCTGACGTAATAGCCGATGCCGGGGCCGGAATTGTTGTCGCTGCCGCGGCGCAAAAAGCTGTCCACCGCATAGCCGATCACGCGCGACAAAAACACCACAAAGGTGTTCATGACGCCCTGGATCAGCGTCATGGTGACCATGTCGCCATTGGCCACGTGGGCAATCTCGTGGCCCAGTACGGCCTCGATCTCTTCCTGGGTCATGCCCTGCAGCAAGCCGGTGGACACCGCCACCAGCGAGGAGTTCTTGA
>JAYUHT010000474.1:0-3711 GCA_043766725.1 Burkholderiales bacterium
TTTCCCCAAGCTGGAGGGCGCTGATTTCGTCGTACGACTTGACGACTTTGCCGTCATAGGGATTGGTGCTTTGGTATGCCATGGGTTCTTTCAATCAAGGGCCGAGCGCTGCGAACTTGCAGGTTAACCCGATCGAGACGACAAGGACATGCGCGTGCAACTTGTGGCCGTGTCGGAGAAGCAGCCGTGCGCGCCGCAACGCTTGTGCGAACCTGAAGCGGTGCCTCGCCGTAACCGGGTGAAACCGTCATCGCTGCGGCGCATAAATTCACTCAATTCACGGGAGACGATACGTGAGCAATGCAGTTCCAAGGATGTTTGTTCACTCTGCCCTTCGACCCTGGTTCACGGCTGCCTCTGCAGCCGTTTTGCTGGCCGCTTGCGGTGGTGGCAGCGACAACGGCAGCGGTGGTGCCACCCTCGCCGGGGCCACCGCAACCAGCGCTGCCGCAACGTCCAAGGCCCTGAGCGCGGCCGCCACGGCCGGCTCGGCGAACGCACCGGCTGACCGGCCGGCCTCGCTGGCTGAAGCGGCACGCTTCCTCACACAGGCAAGCTTCGGCCCGGGCGCCGACGCGAATGAACTGGTCTTCAAGCTCGGCTACAGCGCCTGGATCGACCGCCAGTTCGCGCTCCCCGCCACTTCGCACCGCGCCTACTGGGAGGCTGCCGATGCGGCCATCAAACTTGCCAACCCGCTGAAGTCTGCCGCGCAAGACCAGGTCTGGGAGTTGTTCTGGAAACAAGCCGCGACGGGCAGTGACCAACTGCGCCAGCGTGTCGCATTTGCACTGGCTCAGATCTTCGTGATCTCGGCCGTCGACGGCAACATCGGCAACCAGCCGCGGGCCATGGCAGCCTGGCTGGACATGCTCGGCGACAAAGGCTTCGGCACCTACCGCGAGCTGCTTCAATCGGTGTCGATGCACCCGATGATGGGTTTGTACCTGACCAGCTTGCACAACCAGAAGGCCGACAACAGCGGGCGTGTGCCCGACGAGAACTACGCCCGCGAGGTGATGCAACTGCTTTCCATCGGCGTTGCCAGGCTGAACCCGAATGGCACGCCGGTGCTGGTGAACGGCAACACGGTCGACACCTATGGCCCGGCCGACATCACCGGCATGGCCCGCGTGTTCACCGGCTGGAGCTTTGCTTGCGGTGCCACCGACAACGGCTGCTTCTACAACGGCAGCACAGGCGGTGTGTCCAACCCGGACCGCTACATCAAGCCGATGCAGGCCTACCCGCAATTTCACAGCACCGAAGCCAAGAACTTCCTCGGCGTGACGATCCCGGCGCAGGGCGTGGCCGACCCGGCCGCCAGCCTGAAGGTGGCACTGGACACGCTGGCCAACCACCCCAACACCGCGCCTTTCATCAGCCGGCAGTTGATCCAGCGTCTGGTGACCAGCAACCCCAGCCCAGACTACGTGCTGGCGGTGGCCTCGGTATTTGCCGACAACGGCGCCGGCGTGCGCGGCGACTTGAAGGCCGTGATCAAGGCCATCCTGACGCACCCGGAAGCGCGTGTGCAATCAGACAGCCAGGGCAAGTTGCGCGAGCCGGTGCTGCGCTTGTCGGCCTACCTGCGCGCATTTCCGCACACCTCTGACACCGGCAACTGGAAGGTCGGCAACACCGACAGCGTCGGCACGGCGCTGGGCCAGACGCCGCTGCGCGCCGGCTCGGTCTTCAACTTCTACCGCCCGGGCTACGTGCCCGGCGGTACGCAGGCCAAGGCCGCCGGGCTGGTGGCGCCCGAGATGCAGTTGCTCAACGAGAGCAGCGCCTCAGGTTGGGTCAACTACATGCGCGACAACATCGGCTCGGGCGTGGGCCAGTTCAACGGCACGGTGAACGGCGTGGCGCTGAATCGGCGCGACCTGCAACGTGATTGGTCATACGAAATGGCGCTGGCGCCGCGCTCGGTGGAACTGGTGTCGGTGATCGTCGACCGGTTGCTCTACAGCCAGGCCAGCGCAGGCCTGAGCAGCGAGATCGTCACGACCATCAACAAGATCGCGATCCCTGTGCTCTTGCCGAACGGCGGCAACCTGGCGGCGGTGAACGCGGCCAAGCGCAACCGCGTCAACGCCGCCATCCTGATAGCGCTTGCATCGCCCGAATTCCAGGTCCAGAAGTAAACGCCGGAGCCTCACTATGCACATCCTCAAAGACACCTCGCGCCGTGTGTTCCTGCGCCATGCCAGCGCCATGTCGGCCCTGGTCGGCAGCGCGGCTGCCCCCACTGCGCTGAACCTGGCGGCGATGGGTTCGGCCGCAGCGGCCGGCGCGGGCGACTACAAGGCCATCGTCTGCCTGTTCCTGTACGGCGGCAACGACAGCTTCAACATGCTGCTGCCGACCGACGCTGCGTCGTGGGCGGCCTACACCACGACCCGCAACCAGGCGCCCGACCCGATCGCTTTGCTTGCGCCCGGTACGCCCCCCAACCCCGGCGCTGCGGCCGGCTCACCTGCGCGGCTCGGCGGTGTGCTGCCAATCCTGGCGACCCATGCGCAAGGCCGAAGCTTTGCGCTGCACCCGCTGATGGCCAGCCTGCAGACGCTGTTCAATGTGGGCAAGCGGCTGGCCGTGGTGCCCAACATCGGCCCGCTGGTGCGGCCCACCACCAAGGTCCAGTACGGGCAGGTCGCCTACCCCCGGCCGGCGCGCCTGTTCTCGCATAACGACCAGCAAAACACCTGGCAGGCACTCGGCCCCGAGGGCGTCACGCTCGGCTGGGGCGGGCGCATGGGCGACGCGTTGATGGGCATGAACACGCGGCCGGTCTTCACCGCCATTTCGGCCACCGGCAATGCGGTGTGGGTGTCTGGCAATTCGGTGCAGCAGTACCAGGTTGGCTCCAATGGCGCCATTCCGCTGGGCGTGAACAGCGCCGGCATGGTTTATGGGTCGACCGACGTCGGCGCGGTCTTGCAGCGCATGGCCACCACCGCGCGCACAAGTCATCCTTTCGATGCCGATGTGGCCGCAGTGGCGCGGCGTTTGATCGATGTCGAAGCGGTGCTGCGCACGGCCATGCGCGCACCCAGCGACCCCTTGTTCGGCACCCCGCCAGCGAACGGCACGTACGCGCAGGCGACCGACCCCAAGCTTCAATACATGAACCCGCTGACCGGCAATTTGACCGCCAACACGTTGGCCCAGCAATTCCAGGTGGTGGCACGGCTGGTGGACGCGGCCTTGACCGGCGGCACCGGCGCGCAGCGCCAGGTGTTCTTCGTCAGCATGGGCGGCTTCGACACGCACGACGGCCAGAACCGCAGCCATGCCGACCTCTACGCGCGAGTAGCTCAGGCACTGAGCTACTTCGACACCACGCTGGGCGGGTTGGGCGCTCGCAACAACGTCACCACCTTCACCGCCAGCGACTTCGGCCGCACCTTCACGAGCAACGGCGACGGCACCGACCACGGCTGGGGTTCGCACCACCTCGTGATGGGTGGCGCCGTGGTGGGCGGTGACCTGTACGGCAGGTTCCCGGCGCTCGGATTGAAGAACGCCAACAACAACAACTTCGACAGCAGCGACGATCAGTTGACGAACGGGGCGATGCTGCCGTCCGCCTCGGTCGATCAACTCGGTTCCACGCTCGGGCGCTGGTTCGGCCTGTCCGACGTGCAGATCGCCGACATCTTTCCGAACCTGGCGAATTGGGATCTTGCGAAGCGCGACCTCGGGTTC
>JAYUHT010000475.1:0-3706 GCA_043766725.1 Burkholderiales bacterium
ACGCCGTGCTGGAGCCCCTGGCTGCAACGATCCAGAAGAGCTGCTGGATCATCGACCACACCACCACGGCCGTCACGCCCACGGCGGCGCGCGTGGCACGCTGGAACGCCCGCGGCCACACCTATGTGCATGCGCCGGTGTTCATGGCGCCGGTGAATGCGCTCGAAGGCACGGGGCTGATGCTCGTTTCGGGCGAGCAGACGCGGCACGACGCCTTGCTGCCGGCGCTGAAGGAAATGACCGGCAATGTGATGTACCTGGGCCCCGCGCCCGAGCGCGCCGCCGCGTTCAAGCTCTTCGGCAACATGACGCTGATCGGCATCATGGGCGTGTTGGGCGACGTCAACCGCTTGGCCCATGCGGTGGGCATCTCCACCACCGATGCCTTCTCGTTGTTCAAAAATTTCAATCCCGGCCAGATGCTGCCCGCGCGCGCCGCGCGCATTGCCGGTGGCGACTTCACCTCACCTTCGTTCGAGATGAGCATGGCGCGCAAAGACGTGCGGCTGATGATCGAGGAAGCGCAAAGCCATGGCGTGAACCTGTTCGTGATGCCCGGCGTGGCCGCCATGTTCGACGCGGCCCTGGCCCGCGGCGAAGGTGCGCTCGACTCAGCGGCCGCGGCGCGCATGCCAATCTAAACATACGGTTAAACAGGACAGCCCAGCATGATCGAACACCACCTCGACATCGCCACCGCCGACGGCGCCATGAACAGCTTCGTGGTGCACCCCGAAGAAGGCGGCCCGCACCCCGTGGTGCTGTTCTACATGGACGCCCCCGGCAAGCGCGAAGAGCTGCACGACATGGCGCGGCGCCTGGCATCCGTGGGCTACTTCGTCGTGCTGCCCAACCTGTACTACCGCCGGTCACGCGACTATTTCTTGCGCGAACGCACCGAAGCCGGCATGACTGAGATGTTCACCCACATGGCCACGCTCAACGCCGCCACCACCGAGTGCGACACGCGCGCCATATTGGCGTTCGTGGATGGGCACGGCCATGCCGACACCAGCCGCATCGGCGCCGTGGGCTACTGCATGAGTGGCCCCTTTGTGGTGTGGGCGGCCACGCAGTTCCCGCAGCGGCTGCGCGCCATTGCCAGCATTCATGGCGCCGGCATGGCCACCGCCGCAGCCGATTCACCGCACATCGCCGTGGCGCAGTTGCAATGCGAAAGCTATTTCGCCTGCGCTGAAATCGACAAGTGGGCGCCACCGGCCGATATCCAGCAACTGCAAGCTGGCCTGGACAAGGCGCGAGCGCCGCACCGCATCGAGTGGTACCCGGCGGTCGAGCATGGCTTCGTGTTCCCGCTGCGCGTTGGCGTGTACAACCGCGCCGCGGCCGAACGGCATTGGGAGCGTCTGTTCAGCTTGTTCGATCGCACGCTGCGCCACCGCGCCGCGCGCGGTTGACCTGCGGCAACGCAGCCGGCGCTATGGCGCCGCTTCGATCTTGATCCACTCGGCCAGCGCGGCCGCGCGGTCGTTGCCGCGGAACTTCACTTCAACCAGGGCGCCCGTTCGCAACTCGGCAAACTCGGCCTTGCGGTTGCTGAGTTTGAGCTTGTTGCGGTCAAGCCAGATCATGGTTTGTGCATTGGTGTTCACCCTTTGCGCCGCACCTTCGCTGCTCGACAGGGTCAACGACCGTTCGCCCGCACTCACGGCCTGTACGCGCGCGATCAACGTGACCTTGCCCGACAGCCCGGGCGACTGGCCGATCGGAACATGGATTTCGTTGGTCTTCTGGGCCAACGCCGACGCGGCACCCACAGTCACCATACAACCAACCGCGAGTGACTTGAACAGTTTGCCCATGGTGCGAAGCTCCGGGTGTTGGATGTGCGAGGGCACCGTCTATTTGGTGTCGACGAGCTCGGCGCGTGCGGCCTGCTGCGCCTGTAGCGCCCGCTCGATGGCCCAGCGCGGCGGCAAGGCGTAGACGGCAGCATGGTGGAGGTGGCCCTGCGCGGCCGCCAGCAGCATCACTGCCTTGGGATGCAAGCCACCTTCAGACAGCACGCGCGCCGCGGCGTCAACCAGGCTGCGCGCGCGCTTGAGCAGGTCGCCCGCGGTTTCGCCGCGCGGCGGCCGGACCATCACGCTGGCACGCAGCAAGTCACCGCTTTGGTTGATGTTCTCGACGGCGTTGAGCACGCGCAAGAAGGCGGCGATGGCGGCGATTTGCGTGGCATCGATCTCAATACCCTTCTGCTCCGGGTCCAGGCTCTTGAGCAGCAAACCGGCGGGCGACTCGTTGAACGCATCGCCGTCATAGAAACCCACGGCGGCTTCGATCGTGGCCACGGTGTTGTTGTGGAAGAACGGGCCGGTGCTGGCGGCTTCCACCAGCGGCGGCACGTTGAAGGTGCCGTCGCCCGGTGTGCCGAAACCGTCGTCGGGCGGCACGGTCTCAGCCGTCAAACGGGCCGGCTGGTCCGGCAGGTCTTCAACGCCGGTGTTGAAGTTGGCGTTGCCCAGAGGCGTGCCGCCGAGCGTGACGCCGGCGCCGGCGTTCACGTGGCACAGGTTGCACTTGCCCACCTTGTCATCAAGGAACAATTCTTGCCCTCGCTTGGCCACCACACTCTTCAAGGGCAGGGGCAAGACCAGGTCTTTCTGCCGCCCCAGCGAGAGTTGAAAGGCCTCGAGCGCGTCGAGCTCGGCATCAGTGGGCAAGCGGAAGTCGACGCCGGCCACGCGATTCAGCGTCTTGGTGAAGTGCTGAATCACCGCGCCGGTGGCGAATGAACGCAAGCTGCCGTCACCGGGCGCGCCGTCGCCCGACCAGCCGGTGCGCGGGCCCAGCGTGCTGGCCACTGAAGTGCGCAGCGACAGCACATGCGGCACGCCACGCATGACGAACTTGTTTTCCAGGTCGTCCATGCCGTCGAGGTTCTCGCGGATCAGTGCGAATTCGCGCATCAGGCGCGGGTTCTCAAGCGTCTTCAAGGCTGGAATGAACTCGGCCACGAACAAGGGGTCGGTGGCCGGCAGCTTGGCGATGAATGCCGGGTCGAGGGTGAAATTGTTTTCCGCCGGGTGGCAGCTGCCGCAGGTGCGCCCGTTGCCGCCAAAGGTTTCCTTGAAGAACAACTCGCGCCCAAGCGCGATCAATTCATCTTGCGGTGAAGGCGGCGGCGCCGGCGGCTGGGCGCACCCCGCCAAACCTACCAAACCCACCAAACCTACAAGACCCATCACCCAAACCAGCAGCCACTGCGCACCACCCGCCACCAGCCAACCATCACTCTTGCGCATGCTCAGTCTCCCGCTGCCACAACGATCTGGCCAACGTCCCCCGTGGCATTGGCCTGTTGAGCTTGATGTGCAGATGAATGTAGGCGGCAATTCAGGGCGGGTCAAACGCTCTCGACAAGCCACTCTTGGGGGGTGGGCGCTCGCCCATGGCGCCCAGGTACCGCGAGCACTGGAGCAAGCCCCACAATTCCGCGCCCCCCATCAGACCGCACCCCGCGCATGAACGGCATCTTCCTCAGCTACCGCCGCGACGACAGCGCGGGCCATGCAGGCAGGCTGTTCGATGGCTTGAAAGAACGCTTCGGCGCTGAGCGCGTGTTCATGGACATGAGCGGCCTGCGCCCGGGGCAAGACTTCGTCGCCGCACTTGACCAGGCACTGGCCAACGCGGCCTGCGTGCTGGCGCTGATCGGCCCGCGCTGGTTGGATGCGCTGAACAC
>JAYUHT010000476.1:0-9793 GCA_043766725.1 Burkholderiales bacterium
CCGAGAGTCTCCAGGCGCTGGCGGAACTCGGCCGTGGCCATGATCTTGCGCATCGCCGCCTCGAGCTTGTCGACGATCGGCTGGGGCGTGCCCTTGATCGCCGACAGCCCCGACCAGCTCAGCGCCTGGAAGCCCGGGAAGCCGCTCTCGGCCACCGTGGGCACATCGGGGTACAGCGGGTTGCGTTGCAGACTCGACACCGCCAATGCGCGCAGCTTGCCGGCCTTCACGTGCGGCAGCGCCACGTCTTGATTGATGAACATCAGCGGAATCTGCCCACCCAGCAGGTCTTGCATCATCGGCCCGCCACCGCGGTAGGGTATGCCGACCATGAAGAAGCCCTGGCAGCCCTTCTCGCCCTTCGGGCATTCGCTGGCGCGTTGCTTGAGCAGCTCCATGGCCATGTGGCCCGAGGCGGCGTGGGTGTAGCCGTAGTTGAGCTTGCCCGGGTTCTTGCGCACGTACTCGACCAGTTCCTTGAAGGTCTTGAACGGCGTGGCGGCGTTCACCACCAGCACGTTGGGGCCTGAGTTCACCTGCGCCAGGTGGATGAAGTCTTTCATCGAGTCATAGCCCAGCTTTGGGTCCAACCCATGCGCCACGGCGTTCTGGCCGACGCCGGTTTGCATGATGGTGTAGCCATCGGGCGCGGCCTTGGCGCCGCGCAGGGTGCCGATGGTGCCGCCGGCGCCGCCGACGTTGTCGACGATGAACTGCTGGCCCAGCTCTTTCGAAAGCGCATCGGCCACCATGCGCGCCAGGATGTCGCTGGTGCCGCCGGCCGGGAACGGGCTGACCAGCTTCACCGGTTTGGTGGGCCAGGCTTCTTGCGCCTGGGCTGTGCACAGCGGCATGGCGGCCAGTGCCGCGATGCCCAGGATTTTTTGCACTAATTTCATCGTCAATGTCCTCGGTTCAAGGTTCAAATCAAGTGGCGCCATGCGCTTCAACATACAGCGCATAAAGCGAATGGCAACTCGTCATGTACAGGCGATTATTCTTGGGCCCACCGAACGTGAGGTTGGCGCAGCGCTCGGGCAGGCGGATGAAGCCGATGGCCTTGCCCTGCGGGTTGAAGACGGCCACGCCATCGAGGTCTTCCGACTTGCCTCTGAGCTGATAGACCTTGCGCCCGCCCACATCGGTGGGCTCGGGCTGCAAGGCGCCGTTGCTGCCCCAGCCGCACCACAGGTTGCCGTCGCGGTCGACGCGAAAGCCGTCGAGCGCGCCCTGGTCGGCGGCGTCGATCAGTTTGCTGCGCGCGCCCACGCTGCCCTCGGCGTTCACGTCATAGGCCCAGATGCTGCGGTTGGGCGTGCCGCGCCATTCAACGACGTAGAGTTTCTTCTCGTCGGGCGAAAACGCCAGGCCGTTGGGGTTGACGATGTCAGTGATCACAGCCGTTAACTTGCCGTCGCTGCCCAGCCGGTAGACGTTGGTCGTGGCCTGCTCGGGCTTGGCACGAAAGCCTTCCCATTCGCCGTTGATGCCGAACAGCGGGTCGGTGAACCAGATGCTGTCGTCGCTCTTCACCACGATGTCATTCGGCGCGTTGAGCTTCTTGCCCTCGAAGCTGTCGGCCAGCACGGTGATCTTGCCGTCTTTCTCGGTGCGCGTGATGCGGCGCGTGACCGAATGCTCGCAGGTGACCAGGCGGCCCTGGCGGTCGCGCGTGTTGCCGTTGGCCCAGTTGGAAGGCTGGCGAAAGACGCTGAAGCTGCCGTCTTTTTCGCTGTATTTCATGATGCGGTTGTTGGGGATGTCGCTCATCAACACATAGCCCGCCTCGCTGCCCACGGCCGGAAAGTACGCCGGCCCTTCGGCCCAGCGCATGCCGCTGGCGAGTTGCTCGACGGTGCTGCTGTAGATGCGGTACTTGGCAAAACTGGGGTCGAGGATCAGCACCGCCGGGTCGGGGTAGCGCTGGTTGGGCGTGAAGGCAAAGCTTTGGGCCAAGGCGCTGGCGCTCAAGCCGGCCAGGCCGGTGCCGGCGGCGGCCTTAAGGAAGCCGCGGCGGGGGTTGATGTTGTCTTCTTGCATGGTGGGTCTCCTTTGAAGTTCGGCGAGCGCTGTATAACGATTCAGGTCATTTATGAATCAGCGGCTGCCGCCCGCGGCGATGAAGGTTCGGCGCCGCATGGGCTGATCTCTAGCGTTATTCTGTCGTGATTCCGCGTTCGCGGATGATCTTCGCGTACCGCTGCCGGTCTTGCGAAATGAGCTGTTCAAACTGCGCCGGCGTGGTGCCGCGTGGCTCCCCGCCCAGGGCCATGTAGCGCGCCTTCACGTCTTCGTTGGCGAGCACGGCGCGCACGTCGGCGGAGATCTTTTCAACCAACTCCGCCGACGTGCCGGCCGGCGCCAGCAGGCCCAGCCAGCTGATGGAGTTGAAGCCCGGCAACGCGGCTTCGGCCAGCGTGGGCACATCGGCCAAGGCCGGCACGCGCTTGTCACTGGTCACGGCCAGAGCGCGCAGCTTGCCGGCCTTGATGTTGCCGCTGGCTTCGAGCACGGTCATGAACAGCAGTTGCACATGGCCGGCCATCAGGTCTTGCGTGGCCGGCCCGCCACCGCGGTAAGGCACATGGACGATGAAGGTGCCGCTGGCCTGCTTGAACATTTCGGCCGCCAGGTGGGGCGCGCCGCCGGCGCCCGCGCTGGCGTAGCTGAGCTTGCCGGGCTGCGCCTTGGCCAGCGCGATGAATTCGTTCACCGTTCGCGCCGGCACGCCGGGGTGCACGGTCATGGCCAGGGGCAGCTCGGCCACCAGCGCAATCGGCGCAAAAGCCTTGTCGGGGTCGTAGGCCATCTTCGCGTACAGCGAAGGGTTGATGGCCTGGGTGCCGATGTTGCCCAGCAGCAAGGTGTAGCCATCGGGCTTGGCCTTGGCCACCAGGTCAGCGCCGATCTGCCCGGCCGCGCCACTCTTGTTGTCGACGATCACCGTCTGGCCCCAGCGCTTGGCCAGCTGTTCGGCCAGGATGCGCCCCCCGGTGTCGGTGCCGCCACCTGGAGGAAAGGGCACGACCAGCGTCACCGGCCGGTTGGGGTAGGTGCCTTGGGCCAGCGCCACACCGGCCATTGAAGCAAGCAGCGCGCACAACAGGGCGGCCAGCGGTGTTGGTTGCATGCCTTGCCTTCGCCAGTGAAGTCGTTCGTTAAGCTTGCGTGTAAGCCGTCTTCACTGTGGTGAAGAACTCCGCCGCGTAGCGCCCCTGTTCGCGTGGGCCGTAGCTCGAACCCTTGCGCCCGCCGAACGGCACGTGATAGTCCACTCCTGCCGTGGGCAGGTTGACCATCACCATGCCGGCTTGCGCATGGCGCTTGAAGTGCATGGCGTATTTCAGCGACGTGGTGGCGATGCCGCTGGCCAGACCGAACGGCGTGTCGTTGGCCAGGGCCAAGGCCTCGTCATAGCCCTTCGCCCGCAGCACGCTGACTACCGGGCCGAAGACCTCTTCGCGGTTGATGCGCATCGCGGCCGTGGTGTCGGTGAACAGGGCGGGGGCCATGTAGAAACCGGGGGCGCCGTCGGCATTGCGTTCGCGCAGTTCACCACCGGCCGCCAGCGTGGCGCCTTCGCCCTTGGCGATGCCCAGGTACTCGAGGTTCTGCGCAAGCTGGCTGGCATCGACCACCGGGCCGATGTCGGTGCCGGCCTTGCGCGCGTCATCGACCTTCAGTGTCTTTATGCGCTCGACCAGGGCCGCCACGAAACGGTCGTGAATGCCAGCCGTGACGATGACGCGCGAAGACGCGGTGCAGCGCTGGCCGGTGGAAAAGAAGCCGCTTTGCAGCGCGCAGTTCACGGCCACGTTCAGGTCGGCATCGTCCAACACCACGAAGGGGTTCTTGCCGCCCATCTCCAACTGAAACTTGGCCATGCGTGCCACAGCCGCCGCGGCCACGCGCTGGCCCGTCGCCACCGAGCCGGTGAAGGTGATGGCGGCCACCCGCTCGTCTTCCAGCAGCGCAGCGCCGACCTGCGCGCCGCGGCCCATCACGAGATTGAATACACCTTTTGGTAAGCCGCTGCGCGCCAGGATGTCAGCCAGTGCCCAGGCCGAGCCCGGCACCAGGTCGGCCGGCTTGAAGACCACGCAGTTGCCGTGCGCCAGGGCCGGCGCGATCTTCCACGCCGGAATGGCGATGGGGAAGTTCCACGGCGTGATGATGCCCACCACGCCGATGGGCTCGCGGGTGATTTCCACGCCCACGCCGGGGCGCACCGAAGGCATCGCCTCGCCGCCCGGGCGCAGCGCCTCGCCGGCGAAGAATTTGAAGATGTTGCCGGCGCGCGCCACCTCGCCCACCGCCTCGGGCAGGGTCTTGCCTTCTTCGCGCGCCAGCAGATCGCCCAGCTCGGCGCGGCGGGCCAGGATTTCGCTGCCCACGGCATCGAGGATGTCGAAGCGCTGTTGCGGCGTGCTCAGGCTCCAGGCCGGGAAGGCGGCTTGCGCGGCGGCGATGGCGGCGCGCGTTTGGGCCGCATCGGCCTGGGCGTATTCGCCGATCAGGTCGCGCGTGTCGGACGGGTTGACGTTGCGGCTGGCGCCCGGGCCGTCAAGCCATTCGCCGTTGATGAGGTTTTTGAACATGGTGGCTGCTTTGAAACGTTATGGTATTGGCGTTGCCGCGTGGCGTGGCGTGGTTCAGCGAACAAATGCCGGCCGCTTCGGGTCGAACTTCCAGCCGGAAATGAGGAACTGCATGGCCGTGGCGTCGTCGCGCGCACCCAGGCCATGCTGCTGGTAGAGCTGGTGCGCCTTCTCGACTTCCACCATGTCCAGCTCAACGCCAAGACCTGGCTTGGCCGGCACCTGCACGTGGCCGTTGACGATTTGCAGCGGCTTTTTCGTCAGGCGCTGGTCGTCTTGCCAGATCCAGTGCGTGTCCATCGCCGTCACCTTGCCCGGGGCGGCCGCGCCCACTTGCGTGAACATGGCCAGCGACACATCGAAATGGTTGTTCGAATGCGAGCCCCACGTCAGCCCCCAGTCGCGGCAGGTCTGGGCCACGCGGACGCTGCCGGCCATCGTCCAGAAGTGCGGGTCGGCCAGAGGAATGTCCACGCTTTGCAGGGCTAACGCATGGCTCAACTGGCGCCAGTCGGTGGCCACCATGTTCGTGGCCGTGGGCAGGCCGGTGGCGCGGCGGAATTCGGCCATCACCTCGCGGCCCGAGAAGCCCTCTTCGGCGCCGCAAGGGTCTTCGGCGTAGGCCACCACGCCGCGCATATCGCGCATCAGGCGCACGGCGTCTTTGAGCAGCCAGCCGCCGTTCGGGTCGAGCGTGACCCGGGCTTGCGGAAAGCGTCCGTGCAGCGCGGTGACGGCCTCGATTTCTTCCTCGCCGCGCAACACGCCGCCCTTCAACTTGAAGTCGTCGAAGCCATAGCGTTCGCGCGCGGCCTCGGCCAGGCGAACCACGGCTTGCGGCGTGAGCGCAGCTTCGTGGCGCAGGCGGCACCAGTCGCTGCTGGCGCCCGGGTCGGCCACATAAGGCAGATCAGTCTTGCCGCGCTCACCCACATAGAAAAGGTAGCCCAGCATCGCCACCGATTCACGCTGCTGGCCTTCGCCCAGCAGCGCGGCCACGGGCACACCGAGGTGTTGGCCGAGCAAGTCGAGCATCGCCGATTCGATGGCCGTGACCGCATGGATGGTGGTGCGCAGGTCGAATGTCTGTTGCCCGCGCCCGCCGGCATCGCGGCTGGCAAAGGCCTGGTGCACGCGTTGCAGCAGGCCCTGGTGCGCGCCGATGGGCTGACCCACCACCAGATCGGTCGCGTCTTGCAGCGTGGCTCGGATCTTCTCGCCGCCCGGCACCTCGCCCACGCCGGTGTTGCCGGCGCTGTCGGTGAGGATGAGCAGGTTGCGCGTGAAGAACGGGCCGTGCGCGCCGCTCAGGTTGAGCAGCATGCTGTCGCGCCCGGCAAGCGGGATCACGCGCAAAGCGGTGATGCGGGGCGTGGTGTTCGGGGTGGGTCGATCGGCCATGGTTTGGATGCGTTGCGCGTGAAGGTCTACTGCGGACCGAGCTTGGCGATCAACAGTCTGAGTTGTTCCACCTCGGCCGGCAACAGGTCAGACAAGGGCGGGCGCACAGGCCCGGCGCCGTGGCCCACCAGGGTGGCGCCCGCCTTGACGATGCTCACGGCGTAGCCCTGGCCCTGGTTGCGCAGGGCGATGTAGGGCAGGAAGAACTCATCGAGCAACCGGTTGGTGATGGCCACGTCACCCGCATGGTGGGCGTTGTAGAAAGCCATCGCCGTGCGCGGAATGAAGTTGAACACCGCCGACGAATACACCGGGCAGCCCATGGCCTGGTAGGCCCCGGCAAACACTTCGGCCGTGGGCAGGCCGCCGAGGTAGGCGAAGCGCTCGCCCAGGGCGCGGCGGATGGCGACAAAGGCTTCGATGTCGCCCACGCCGTCTTTGAAGCCGATGAGGTTGGGGCAGGTGTCGGCCAGCACGTGCAGCGAGGCCGGCGTGAGGCGGCAGGCGCCGCGGTTGTAGACGATCACGCCAAACTGCACGCTCTTGCACACGGCCTGGATGTGCGCCACGAGCCCGGCCTGCGACGCTTCAGTGAGGTAGTGCGGCAGCAGCAGCACACCTTGCGCGCCAAGCTTTTCAGCTTCTTGCGCATAGCGAATGGCCAGCGTGGTGCCGCCGCCCGCGCCGGCAATGATCGGCATGCGGCCACGGCAGGTTTCAATGGCGGTCTTGACGACCGCGCTGAATTCCTGTGGCTCGAGCGAAAAGAATTCGCCTGTGCCGCCGGCCGCAAACAAGGCCGTGGCGCCATAGGGCATGAGCCACTCCAGGCGCTGCGCATACGGCTTGGGGGTGAAGCTCAGGTCGGCGGCAAAGTCGGTCAGCGGGAACGACAGCAGGCCGTGGGAGATGGTGGTCTTGAGTTCTTGCGGGGACATGTCGGGTTTTCGTCAGAGCGGGTTGGCCGACTCCAAGGGGAGTGAGCGAATGCGTGGGCGATCGACCTCAGGTCACGCTTCAAGCTTGAATGCTAGTTGTAGGTCATCGTACAACATGATGACACCGCGCGTATACGGGAAACTACGGATCAGGCGAATCAGCGGCGCGCCGGCGGCGTCAAGCCGTCTCGGCCTGCGCCCGGCGGCGCCGCTCGCGGCTGTTGGCCAGGTGGGTGCGCATGGCGGCGCGCGCGGCTTCGGGGTCGCCATTGGCAATCGCCTCGAAGATGCTTTCATGCTCGCCATTGACTCGGCGCAGGTACTGGCGCCGCTCCTCGCTGAGCGGCTCGCTGCCGGCCAGGCGGGCGCGCGGAATGATCTGGCTGCCCAGCGTGGCCATCAATTCCGCGAAGTGGTTGTTCTGGGTGGCGCGCGCCACTTCGAGGTGGAATTCGAAGTCGGCCGCCACGGCGTCGCGCCCGGCCTCCACGCCCTGCGAAACGGCCGCCAGCGCCTGGCGCAGCGCGGCCAGGTTGGCCGGCGTGCGCCGGCTGGCGGCCAGCGCGGCGGCCTCGGTTTCCAGGCCGATGCGCAGCTCAAGCACCGCGATCACGTCGCGCAAGGTGGCGTACTGCTCAGGCGCAATCTTGAAGCCCGCGCCTTCGCCCAGGCCGAGCACGAAGGTGCCCACGCCGTGGCGGGTTTCAACCAGGGCTGAGGCCTGGAGTTTGGAAATGGCCTCGCGCACCACGGTGCGGCTGACGTCGAACTCGGCCATGATGGCGGCTTCGGTGGGCAGCTTGTCGCCGGTTTGCAGGCGGCCGCTGCGAATGCGGTCGCCCAGGGATTCCACCAGTTCAAGGGCCAGGTTGCGCGGCCGGCGGCGCGGCGTGGGGGCGAGGCTCACGACGATGGCTTCATCTTGAATTTGAACACCTGATGGTTTTGCTACAGTGCGGCTAGATGGTACGACAACTGATGACTTAGCAACCCCAGATTTCCACTGACTCACCCTGCGCCGCGTTGCAGCGGCCCCTGTCCACCCAGCGCGGTGGCTGCCGAAGGTGCCCCAGCATGAACCCCATTCCCCCTGCCTCAGCCCAACCGCCGCACACCATCCGCATGCACGAGCGCGACAACGTTGCCATCGTGGCCAACGATGGCGGGCTGGCCGCCGGCACGGCGTTGCCCGGCGGCGTGGTGCTGCGCGAAAAAGTGCCGCAGGGCCACAAGGTGGCGCTGGTGAGCATTGCCGCGGGTGCGCCGGTGCTGCGCTACGGCATCCCGATCGGCCATGCCCTGGCCGACGTTGCCGCGGGCAGCTGGGTGCATGAACGCCTGCTGCACATGCCGCAGGCGCGCGGGCTCGAAGGCCTGCCTATCTCAACCGTTAAACCATCTGCGGCCACACCGCTCGAAGGCTATACGTTTGAGGGTTTTCGCAATGCCGACGGCTCGGTGGGCACGCGCAACATCCTGGCCATCACCACCACCGTGCAATGCGTGGCCGGTGTGTTGGACTTTGCCCTGCAACGCATCAAGGCCGAGCTGCTGCCGCGCTACCCGAGCGTGGACGATGTGGTGGGCCTGGAACACACCTACGGCTGCGGCGTGGCGATCGACGCGCCGGGCGCCGAAATCCCGATCCGCACGCTGCGCCACATCAGCCTGAACCCCAACTTCGGCGGCGAGGTGATGGTGGTCAGCCTGGGCTGCGAAAAACTGCAACCGCAGCGGCTGCTGCCGCCGGGTTCGTTTGCGATTCATGATGAGCGGGCTGAAGTGCAGCCCGCGCTCGACGTGGTGTGCCTGCAAGACGACGCCCATGTGGGCTTCATGTCGATGATCGATTCGGTGCTGCGCCAGGCAGAGACTCATCTCAAACGTTTGAACTCCCGCCGTCGCGAGACCGTGCCGGCGAGCGAGCTGGTGGTGGGCGTGCAATGCGGCGGCAGCGACGCCTTCAGCGGCGTCACCGCCAACCCCGCGGTGGGTTTTTGCACCGATTTGCTGGTGCGCGCCGGCGCCAGCGTCATGTTCAGCGAGACCACCGAAGTGCGCGACGGCATCGCCCAGCTCACCGCGCGCGCGGCCACGCCCGAAGTGGCGCAGGCCCTGATCCGCGAGATGGCCTGGTACGACGCTTACCTGGGCCGCGGCCAGGTCGACCGCAGCGCCAACACCACGCCGGGCAACAAGGCGGGGGGCCTGTCCAACATCGTTGAAAAGGCGATGGGGTCGATCGTCAAATCAGGTTCCAGCGCCATCAGCAACGTGCTCGCCCCGGGCGACAAACTCCATGCCAAAGGGCTGACCTACGCCGCCACGCCGGCCAGCGACTTCATCTGCGGCACGCTGCAGCTCGCCGCCGGCATGAACCTGCACGTCTTCACCACCGGCCGCGGCACGCCCTACGGCCTGGCCGCCGTACCGGTGATCAAGGTGGCCACGCGCACCGACCTGGCGCGGCGCTGGCACGATTTGATGGACGTGAACGCCGGCACGATTGCCGACGGCACAGCGACGATTGAAGACGTCGGCTGGGAGCTGTTCTGGCTGATGCTGGACGTCGCCAGCGGTCGCAAAAAAACCTGGGCCGAACACTGGAAGCTGCACAACGCGCTGGTGCTGTTCAATCCGGCGCCGGTGACTTGATGCATGTAGCCACTCAGCATCCCAACCCCGCGCGGCGGGCCAGGCGTTCATGAAGAAACAAGGGTACAGGCCAGCACCGTGCGCAAGATTGCGCTAAAAGGTAAATGACAGCGCCGAAATGACCGCAATAGCATTGGTGCGAGCTCGCAGTGGTTAGCGCCACTGTTGAGTGAGCCCGCCACTCAGCATGGTCCGGGAATC
>JAYUHT010000477.1:0-3704 GCA_043766725.1 Burkholderiales bacterium
TACTTGGAGCGCAACTTGCAAACCTTCGTTGAATTGCAAACCCGCTTTGCGAGTCAGGGCACAGCGTCGAACGAACCCAGTGTGTTCACACCAGAAGCCTGGGCGCAGTTCCTCACCGGCCAGGCGCCGATGCTGCAAACCTTGATGGGCAGCTACACCGAACAGTCGAAGAACCTGTTCACACAGATGCAGGAACAGATCGCCAAGCAAGCGGGCGCGCTGTTCCCGGGCATGCCCGGTTTCCCCCCGCCCAAGAGTTGAGGCCCCGAGGCGGCTGGCCGCTGCGTTGACAATGCGGCGATGAATTCCCCCCTGCCCACACTGCCTGCTGCTGCGGCCGCCCCCACCATTGGTTTCGTTTCACTGGGCTGCCCCAAGGCGCTGACCGACTCCGAACTGATCCTCACCGCCCTGCGCAGCGAAGGCTACGAAACCAGCAAGACCTTTGCCGGGGCCGACCTGGTGATCGTCAACACCTGCGGCTTCATCGACGATGCGGTGAAGGAAAGCCTCGACACCATCGGCGAGGCCCTGGCCGAAAACGGCCGTGTCATCGTCACCGGCTGCCTGGGCGCCAAGGGCGGTGCGGGCAGTGCCAACCTGGTGCGCCAGATGCACCCCAAGGTGCTGGCCGTGACCGGCCCACATGCCACGCAGGAGGTGATGGATGCGGTGCACACGCACTGCCCCAAGCCGCACGACCCGTTTGTCGACCTGGTTCCGCCACAAGGCATCAAGCTAACGCCCAGGCACTTTGCGTATTTGAAGATCAGCGAAGGCTGCAACCACCGCTGCACCTTCTGCATCATTCCCAGCATGCGCGGCGACCTGGTCTCGCGCCCCATCGGCGATGTGCTGGGCGAAGCGCAGCGCCTGTTCGAAGCCGGCGTGAAAGAGCTGCTGGTGGTGAGCCAGGACACCAGCGCCTATGGCGTGGACGTGAAGTACCGCACCGGGTTCTGGAACGGCAAACCGGTGAAGACGCGCATGCTCGACTTATGTGAAAAGTTAGCCGAGCTGGCCGATGCCCATGGCGCCTGGGTCCGCTTGCACTATGTGTACCCGTACCCGCATGTTGACGAAGTGCTGCCGCTGATGGCCGCCGGCCGCATCTTGCCGTACCTGGATGTGCCGTTCCAGCATGCGCACCCCGATGTGCTCAAGCGCATGAAGCGCCCGGCCAGTGGCGAGCGCAACCTGGAGCGGCTGGCGCGCTGGCGCGAGATCTGCCCGCAACTGGTGGTGCGCTCCACCTTCATCGCCGGCTTCCCGGGTGAAACCGAGGCCGAGTTCGACACACTGTTGCAGTTTGCCAAAGAAGCACAGATCGACCGCGCCGGCTGCTTTGCCTATTCGCCCGTTGAAGGCGCTGCGGCCAATGACTTGCCCGGTCAGTTGCCGCAAGCCGAACGCGAGGCGCGGCGCTCGCGCTTCATGGCCGTGGCCGAAGCCGCCTCGGCTGCGAGGCTGCAGCGCCACGTGGGCGCCACGCTGCAAGTGCTGGTTGACAGCGCACCGGCGCTGGGCCGCAAGGGCGGGGTGGGGCGCTCGTATGCCGATGCGCCGGAGATCGACGGCGTGGTGAAGCTGATGCCGCCGCAAAAGGCATCCAAGCAATTGCGCGTGGGCGAGTTCACCTCGGCGCGGATCGTGGCCAGCGAAGGCCACGACCTGGTCGGCATTCCAGTTTGAGGCGGGAGCAGGCGATGACAGACGAGTCGAACGATCATGAGGGGCTCAGCACCCGCCTGATCCACCACCCCTACCAGCCGCCGGCCGGGTTCATGGCGCCGCAGATCGGCGTGCACAAGGCGTCGACCGTGATCTTTCCCAACGTGGCCGCGGTGCGCGCGCGCGAGTGGAAAAACAAGAACGGCTACACCTATGGCCTGCACGGCACGCCCACCAGCTTTGCGCTGGAAGAGCGCATCGCCACGCTCGAAGGCGGCACCGACACGCTGCTGGTGCCCAGCGGCCTGGCCGCCATCGCGCTGGTCGACACCGCCTTGCTCAAGGCCGGCGACGAGGTGCTGATTCCCAACAACGCCTACGGCCCCGGCCGCGAGGTGGCGCGCGTCGATCTGGCGGCCTGGGGTATCACCCACCGCCTGTACGACCCGGCCGATGCGCCGGGCCTGGCCGCATTGATCACACCCGCCACCAAGCTGGTGTGGCTCGAAGCGCCGGGCTCAATCACCATGGAGTTCCCCGACCTGCCCGCGCTCATCAACGTGGCCAACGCCAAGGGCGTGCTCACGGCGCTGGACAACACCTGGGGCGCCGGCGTGGCCTTCAATGCCTTTGCGCTGGGCGTGGACATCAGCGCGCATGCCTTGACCAAATTCCCCTCGGGCGGTGGCGACGTCTTGATGGGCGCGGTGACCACCCGAGACCATGCCTTGCACCTGCGCTTGAAGGGCAGCCACATGCGCCTGGGCTGGGGCGTGGGTGCGAACGATGTTGAAGCCGTCTTGCGCTCGCTGCCCAGCTTGGCCGTGCGCTACCGCGCCAGCGACCTGGCCGCACGTCAACTGGCGGCCTGGTGGACGCACCAACCGCAAGTCGAGCACGTGCTGCACCCGGCCCTGGCCGGCTCGCCGGGCCATGCCCATTGGCGCCAAACGTGCAGCCAGGCCGCGGGCTTGTTTTCCATCATCTTCAAGCCCGAACATGGGCCGGACCAGGTGCATGCTTTTGTCGATGCGCTCAAGCTCTACAAGATCGGCTACTCCTGGGCCGGCCCGTTGAGCCTGGTGGTGCCGTACGAGTTGGCGCAGTTGCGCGCGAAGCCGGCTTGGACCGGCACCCTGGTGCGCTTTTCCATCGGCCTGGAAGAGGTGGAAGACTTGCGGCGTGATGCGCAGCAGGCGCTGCGGCAGGTGTTCGGCTGAGGTGCTAGGCTAACGTTTGGGTTCAGCTTGCGGCCGCGCGTCGCGCCCTGGCCTCAAGCCCCCGGTTTGGTCGAAACCTTGTGCCGCATCATGCGGCCCTTCTCGCGTTCCCAATCCTTCTCTTTCTCGGCATTGCGCTTGTCGTGCTGCGCCTTGCCCTTGGCCAGCGCAATCTCGGCCTTCACGCGCGGGCCCTTGAAGTGCAGGTTCAACGGCACCAACGTGTAGCCCTTTTGCTCGATCTTGCCCACCAGCCGCTTGATCTCAGCCTTGTGCATCAGCAGCTTCTTGGTGCGGTCGGCCTCGGGGTGCACGTGGGTGGAAGCGCTGCGCAGGGCGTTGATGCGGCAGCCGATGAGGTAGAGCTCGCCGTCGCGGATGAGCACGTAGCCATCGGTCAGCTGCACCTGGCCGGCGCGGATGGCCTTGATCTCCCAGCCCGACAGCACCATGCCGGCCTCATAGCGCTCCTCGATGTGGTAGTCGTAGCGGGCGCGGCGGTTCTCGGCCACCGGTGCCGAGGCGGGCAGGTCTTTGGGGGCGACTTTTGGGGCGTCCTTGAGCGGGGCAGTGCGGATGGCTTTGGGCAGAGACATGGTAGCTTGCAGGGGAGGGCCGCCCTGTGCCGGGCTCAAATGCAGCAACAGCGCGCCCCTAGAATTGATTTCATTGTATGAAGCAAGTCAAAAAGTCCGTCCTCCTCTGG
The DNA here is from genome assembly GCA_043766725.1 of Burkholderiales bacterium. GTDB lineage: Bacteria > Pseudomonadota > Gammaproteobacteria > Burkholderiales > Burkholderiaceae_C > Rubrivivax. The sequence goes on from JAYUHT010000477.1 coordinate 3,598, forward strand.
TACTCGGCCCGCGAGATGTACGCCCTGGTCACCGATGTACCGTCCTACCCGGTATTTTTGCCGTGGTGCGAAAAGGCCGAAGTCCTGACCCAGGCCAGCCCGGGCAT
>JAYUHT010000478.1:0-9760 GCA_043766725.1 Burkholderiales bacterium
GTGCGGCCGCTGGCCGGCATCAGCAGCTACGAGCCCAGCGAACTGGTGGTCACGGTGCGCGCCGGCACGCCGCTGGCCGAGCTTGAAGCGGCGCTGGCCGAGCAAGGCCAGCACCTGCCGTTCGAGCCACCGCGTTTTGGCGCTGGCGGTGACTCACTTGGAACGGTAGGCGGCATGGTCGCCGCCGGCCTGGCCGGCCCGGCGCGCGCCAGCGCGGGCAGCGTGCGCGACCATGTGCTGGGCGCCACCTTGCTCAACGGCCGCGCCGAGTTGCTGAGCTTCGGCGGCCAGGTGATGAAGAACGTGGCGGGGTACGACGTGTCGCGCCTGCTGGCCGGCTCGCTGGGCGTGCTGGGCGTGATCTGCGAGGTCTCGCTCAAGGTCTTGCCGCTGCCCCTGGCCAGCGCCACCTTGCGCTTTGAAGTCGATCAATCCACGGCGCTCAACCATCTCAACACCTGGGCCGGCTTGGCCCTGCCACTGAATGCCAGCGCCTGGTGGAGCGGCACCCTGGTGCTGCGCCTGGCCGGCGCCGCCGCGGCGGTGCGCTCGGCTTGTCAGCAACTCGGTGGCGACGCCATCGAGCCCAGCTTGGCTGCGGCTTTCTGGCAAGGCCTGCGCGACCAGCACGATGAGTTCTTCACCAGCGCCGAGGCCGGCACCACGCTGTGGCGCTTGTCGCTGCCGCAAACTGCGCCGGCCCTGCCTTTGCCTGAAGACACGCTCATCGAATGGGGCGGTGCGCAGCGCTGGGTTTACAGCTTGCAAGACGCCGCCGTGCTGCGCAGCGTGGCGGCAGCGGCTGGTGGCCATGCCACGGCGTTTCGCGGTGGCGCGCCGGGTGCGGTGTTCACACCGCTGGCCGAGCCGCTGGCGCGCATCCATGCCGCCCTGAAGACGGCCTTCGACCCCGACCATGTGTTCAACCCCGGCCGGCTGCTTGAAGCACCCAGGCCATGAACACCGGCATCGAAGGCCGCATGGCGGCGTACTACGCACAGCGCGCCGCCAGCTACGAGCGCGTCTATCACAAGCCTGAGCGCCAGGCCGATCTGCGTGCAATGGAAGCCTGGTTAACGCTTCAATTCAGCCAACGTCGGGTCTTGGAAGTGGCCTGTGGCACCGGCTGGTGGACGCCGCACGGCGCGGCCAACGCCACACGTTGGCTGGCCACTGATCTGAACCCTGAAACCCTGACCGTGGCACGCGCCAAGGTCGTGCCGGCGTGCGTGGAGTTCCGTGAGGCCGACGCCTACAGCCTGACTCAACTGAACGGTGAAACCTTCGACGCCGCCTTTGCGGGCTTTTGGTGGAGCCATGTGCCGCTGGCACGCCTACCGAGCTGGCTGGCCTTGCTGCATGCCCAGCTTGAACCCGGCGCTCGCGTGGTCATGCTGGACAACCGCTTCGTGCAAGCCAGCAGCACGCCGCTGTCGCGCCGCGACGCCGATGGCAACACCTACCAACACCGGTCGCTCGACGACGGCAGCCTGCATGAAGTGCTGAAGAACTTTCCCACGCCTGGGCAGGCCTTCGCCGCGCTGGGCCCCAGGGCGCAATCGCCGCAGTGGCTGGCACACGAACACTATTGGATGCTTTCCTACACCTTGAGTTAAGCCAATCCTGGCATCAAGCCGGCCCGCCACCATGCAAACCACGCTCAGCCCACAGTTCCAAGGCACGCCCGATGGGCAGGCCGCGCAAGCCATCCTGCGCAAGTGCGTGCATTGCGGCTTTTGCACTGCCACCTGCCCCACGTACCAACTGCTGGGTGATGAGCTCGACGGCCCAAGGGGGCGCATCTACCTGATCAAACAGGTGCTCGAAGGCCACACGCCCACGCAGGCCACACAAACTCACCTCGACCGTTGCCTGACCTGCCGCAACTGCGAGACCACCTGCCCTTCGGGCGTGCAATACGGGCGCCTGGTGGAAATTGGCCGGCGCGTGGTGGACGCGCAGGTGCCGCGGCCGGCGCCCGAGCGTGCGCTGCACTGGCTGCTCAAGGAAGGCCTGACCTCGCCGCTGTTTGGCCCGGCCATGGCCGTGGGCCGCACGCTGCGCCCGTTGTTGCCCGGCGCGCTGAAAGACAAGGTGCCCGCGGCCGGCCCGGCGCGCGCCAACCTGTGGCCGCAGCGCGAACACCCGCGCAAGGTGCTGTTGCTGCTGGGTTGCGTGCAGCCGGCGATGCTGCCCAACATCAACAGCGCCACGGCGCGCGTGCTCGACGCTGCCGGCATCCAAACTCTGGTGGCCGATGACGCCGGCTGCTGCGGCGCCATCCGCATGCACCTGGGCGACCATGAAGGCGGCCTGGCCGACATGCGCCGCAACATCGACGCCTGGTGGCCGCTGGTGCAGGGCCCGGCCGGCACGCGCAAGGTCGAGGCCATCGTGATGAACGCCTCGGGCTGCGGCCTGACGGTGAAGGAATACGCCGGCGCGCTGGCGCACGACGCCGACTATGCCGTCAAGGCGCAGCGCATTGCCGAGCTAACGGTTGATGTGAGCGAATTGCTGCCCGACATCACCGCCGCGCTGAAGCCGCGGCTGGCCAAGGCCCCGGTGGCGCAGAGATTGACCCAGGCCGGCGCCGCGCAGCGGCTAACCCAGGCGGGCGCCGCGCAGCGGCTGGTGTTTCACCCGCCGTGCACCTTGCAGCATGGCCAGCAACTGCGCGGTGGCGTGGAAACGCACTTGCGTGAATTGGGCTTCGAGGTCAGCCTGGCCGCCGAAGAAAGCCACCTGTGTTGCGGCTCGGCCGGCACCTATTCGGTGTTGCAGCCGGTGCTGGCCAAACAGTTGCGCCAGCGCAAGCTCGGCCACCTGCAGGCCAGCCAGCCGCAGGCCATCATTTCGGCCAACATCGGCTGCATCCAGCACCTGCAAAGCGGCACCTCCACCCCGGTGAAGCATTGGGTGGAGGTGTTGGACGAGGCGCTGCTGGTCTGAGAGGGGCGGCTACTTCAAGACCTGGCTGGCGTCTGCCGCGCTGATCAAGGCATCAGCGTCTTCCTGGAGCAAGAAGCCATGCTGCACGGCATGGGCTGCGGCCTTGGTCACCGCCGCCACATAGCCGGCATGGCTGCCGTAGCGCTCTTCCAGAGACAGCCGTGTATCGCCACTGGCCAGCCGCTGTGATTTGGTCTTCGCAAACGGCACCATGCCGCCCACATAGTTGCAGATCTGGTCTTTGTGGAATGGGCGCAAGACACCCCCGACCGGCGACTTGTCAGACGTCACGTTCCAACCCAGATAAGTACCCAGCGGCGCCGAGGTCAACACCACGGGCACGCCGCCCACTTCATTGCCATCGGCGTCGGTACGCGGCACCAGCATCTTGATGACTTGCTTGACCGGGGGCGGTGCGTTGGTCGGAATGCCCGAAGCATCGGTGTAGTTGAACAAAGGGCCCCAGTCGTAGTCGAGCACGGGCATGATGAAGCCGGCCTCCGGGATGGTGGTGCGCAGCCCCGGCAGCGTCGGAAACCCCATGGCCTTCTTGAACGGCAGCACCAGGTCGGCCACGGGTTTGCCGTGGTGATGCGACTCGTGGTCGTGGCCGTGGCCATCGTGGTCGCCTTCATCGCCGTCCTCATCGTCATGATCGTCGTCACGCCCCGCGTTCGGTTTCAACTTGGGGTACACGCTGGCCGGCGGGGCCATGCCGAGCATGACCCAGTTGCGGAAGTGCACGCGCAGCGCATTGACGGTTTGCGTGTGCGGCACCGGGTTGGCGGGCAGCACGCCCGTGCCAAAGTTGTTGCCCGGGCAGTTGGGCCCGGCCGTGGGCAAGCTCACGCCAGGCAAGCTGGTGTCAAAGCCACCGGCGCCGCCGCCGTGCGTTGAGCTGGCGATGTAGTAACGCCGCACATTACGCGGCAAGCGAATGTCTTTCTTCGCATCGGTGCCCACCCATTCAGGTGTGAGCTTGAGTGCCCAGACTTCAGCCGAGCCGAAATGCTCGACCACCTTGGGGCATGTGTCCGTGGCCTTGCAACGGTCAAGGATGCCGGCCTTGGGCAAGTGGCGCACCTTGTCTTCGTACTTCACCCACCACTGCGGGCCTTCGCTGCCGGCCTGGTACAGCTCCAACACGCCGTCAGGCTGCGCCCAGCGGAAGTTCAAAGCAATGCGCCGCCCGGCGATGATCGGCCAGGCGCCATCGTGCACCTGGCCGCCGTTTTCAGCCTGGTTGAAGCCCAGGTGCATCCAGCCGCGCAGGAAATTGCCCGACTGCGACACGCCGCGGCCGATGCTGTGGGTCACCTTGTGCGCAATGGGGTTGGCGGTGCCGAAGTCATCCGTCGCCGCCGTCTTGAAGAAGTGGCCGACATCGCGCCAGGCCGCAAAGCCTGCACCCAGCACCAAGGGATCCTTGGCCTTGAAGCTGACCATGTAGAGCTTGTTCGCATCGAACCCACCCTTGACGCAGATCTGCGTGGCGTCGGGCGTGCCCGGGAAAGGCACGGCGGCGCTGCATGCGGCCCAGGCCCAGTCGGTGCTGGGCACCACCACTTCGCCCAAGGCCGTGCCATCTTGCAACTCGCCGGTGCGGGTGACCAACCGGGCTTGCGTGGTGTCCAGCGTGACCGGCTTGTAGGGCACTGGGTTGGATTGCACGATCAGCCGCTGCGAGGCCACACCCGAACGGTTAACGATGCGGCCGAAAACGTTGCCGGTGACGCTGGAGCCATCGGCGTTCTTGGCCACCGGCACCTGCACGAAGTGGCGCCCGCCCACCAGCATGGTGGCGCGCACGGCGGTGCCGTTGTTGGCGTCGATGGCCGCGTTGTCACCCTGCCAGGCACTGGCCAGGCCGATGTCGCCGAAGTTGCGCTCGGCCACCACGATGGTGTTGGGCGAACCGCGATTGGGCACGTCGTGCCACAGCATGCCGCTGGCTTTGCTCATGTCCACCGGTCGCGTGAGCACGAAGCTGGCCGTGTAGCGCACCTGGCCGTCCGCGTCTATGCCCAGCTCGATGTCTTGGACGATGGCGTTGAGCGGGTCACGCGGGTCGAGCACACCCAATGCCCGGCCGGAGATTTGCTCGTAGGCGAAGGTCTGGCCGGTGGCCGTGGCCAGGGGCTTGACATCGTCAACGATGATCTTGGTGACGCGCGCTTGGGCGACAGGTACCACGGCCAAGGCACACGCGCTGGCGGCCAGTGCGACCAGGGTCGGGCGAAGCAAGGCTCGGAAACTCAACCGCGGCATGCTTGTCTCCATTGTTGGTGTCGTGGGTTTTCAGCATGCCGCTGCGCAAGGCTGGGCACAATCCTGTTCGACCCGCTGTTACCTATGCGAACAATTGCCACCAACCGCCGCGCCGCCCTGACCCCGGGCCGGCGCACCGCGCTGGCCACGTGCCTGACGGTGGCCCTGGTGGCTTGCGGCGGCGGCGGTGAGTCACTGCCAGCGCCGGCACCGGCAGCCAACCTCGCCCCGAGCCCGTCCCCGGATCCATCACCCAGCCCATCATCCAGCCCTTCACCCAGTCCATCCCCGAGCCCCGCTCCCAGCGGCCCGCAAGCCCTGCGCGTGCAGGCCGAAGGCAACGGGCGCATCGGCACCGCCTCGGGCGCGTTCGATTGCGCCAGCGATTGCACGCAGACCTTCAGCGCCGGCAGCGAGTTGGCGCTGACGGCACAACCAGCGGCCAACCAGGTGTTCGTGGGTTGGAGCGGCGACTGTTCCGGCACGGGTGCGTGTGTGCTCACCATGTCGCAGCCACGCAGCGTGGCCGCGCGCTTCGTGGCCCTGGCCAGCGGCGCAGCCTGCGTGATTGAACGTGGCGGCAGTGCACCGCCCGTGGTGGCCGCCGGCCACCCGCGCATCTTGCTCAACCATGCCTCCACCCGCGCCTGCCTGGTGGGCATGCTGGCCAGCAACCATGTGGCCGCGCAGCGCTTCAAGGAATGGGTGGACAACGCCTTGAACGGTGGCGACGCCTACGGCTTCGAGCCCTGGCATGCCGCGCTGCTGTATCAAACCACCGGCCAGGCGCAATACGCCGCTGCCGCGGTGCAGCGCACCGACGCCTTCGTGGCCGCTGAAGAAGCCCTGATCGCCCGCGGCGTGGCGCCTGACACCGCCTACGACAGCTACCTTGAGGTGGGCGGCCTGGTGGGCGGCCTGGCGCTGGTGTACGACTGGTGTTTCGACCGCCTGAGCGCCAGCCAACGCCAGCGCTGGCTGGCCTACGCCAACCAGGCAGTGAGCAATGTCTGGAACCCCGACACCGCCAATTGGGGCGGCCGCCTCATGCCCTGGAGCGGCTGGTCGGTGGACAACCCGTCGAACAACTACTACTACTCGTTCTTGCGCGCCACCATGCTGCTCGGCCTGGCCAGCAATGGTGAAAACGCCCAGGCAGCGGGTTGGCTGAACCGCTTTCGCAACGACAAGATCGGCGCCCAACTGGTGCCCACCTTCAATGCCGACCTGGCCGGCGGCGGGTCACGTGAAGGCACCGGTTATGGCACGGCCATGCGCGGCCTGTGGCAGCTCTATGACTGGTGGGAACGCTCCACCGGCGAGCGCATCGCCACGCTCAGCGGCCACAGCCTGGCTTCGCTGCCGCACTTCCTGCACAACGTGGTGCCCACGCTGGACCGCCTCGCGCCCACCGGCGACCATGCGCGCGACAGCACCGCCGCGCTGTTCGACTATCACCGCGAATACCTGCTTGGTCTGATCAACCTGTTCCCGCAGGAGCGCGCCGCCGGCGCTGCGGCCGACCTGTTGGTGCAATCGACCCAGCCGAGCATGACGTATGGCTTCGAGCTCGCGCACGACTTCATCAACGCCGTGCCGCGCTTGCCGGCCACACGGCTCGATGAACTGGCCACCACGTATTGGGGCGCGGGCACGGGCCAGTTGCTGATGCGCAGCGACTGGTCGCGCGACGCCGCCTGGGCCAACTTCATTTGCGGCCCCTACAGCGAAAGCCACGCCCACCGCGACCAGGGCAGCTTCGTGCTGTACCGCGGTGCCTGGTTGGCCTGGGACGCCAACATCGCGTCGCATTCGGGCATCGAACAAGACGAGGAAATGCACAGCCTGGTGCGCATTGAATCGGGCGGGCGCACTGTGCGGCAGGATGTCGAAGCGGGCGGCTGCAAGCTGCTCGCCTTGGCCGACCAAGCACTGTTCACCTATGCCCTGGCCGATGTGACGCCGGTGTATGGCGGCCACGCCGCGGTGGCCAAGGTCGAGCGCGAATTCCTGTTCATCCGCCCGGCCACGTTCGTGGTCTTCGACCGCGTGCAATCAGCCCCCGGCGCGCGGCGCATCTGGATGCTCAACCTGCCCGCGGCGCCGCAGTTTTCGGGTGACGATTTCAGCTTGGTGCAAGGGGGCTCGCGCCTGGATGTGCGCCGCCTGGCGCCCAGCGGCACCGGCGGCGCCAGCGGCGTCACGGCGCAGTGGGTCGGCGGCGCGCGCGTGGAAGTGGCCCAAGGCACGGGCACCGAATCACTCTTCCTTCACGTGCTGGGCACCAACAGCGCAGTGAGCGCCGCGCAGCGCAATGACCAGCCCGGCCAGACCGGCGCCGAGCTCAGCCTGGCCGATGGCCGGCGCGCGGTGGTGCGTTTTTCTGATGTCGCACGCGGCGGCACGTTAGAGTTGCGCTCTGCTGGCGGCGGCCTGCTGTTCCAAGGCCCCTTGCCCACCACCGTGGTGGCGCCGCCGGTTTTTACACGCTGACGGCGGAGCCCTTGCCATTTCATTCCATGACCCCACCGAGAGCATGCCCGGCCTGGTGCGCCGCACCTTGTCACGCGGGCGCAAGCTCGAAGCCGTGTTGATGTTGCGCGAACTGCGCGACATCGAGTTCAACGCTGCCAAAGAGGCGGTGGATCGCCACCTGACCAAGCACCCCAGGCTGGCGCGGTTGTGCGAGCCGCTGTACCGCCACCCCAAGCATTGGCTGGGTTGGACCTTGCTGGCCATGAGCGTGGCCGCGCTGTTGGCCTACCTGCGCCTGGGCCTGCACTTTTGATGCGCCTGCAGTGAAGCCCCCGTGTCAGTGCGGCGCGCCTTCTGGCAGCAGCGGCGCGGCGGCTGCGCGCACCGCCCAGCACACCCCGGCGATGAGCAGCGCAATGCCCAGCGCCACCGGCCAGGCCGGCCACTGCTGGCGCAGCAAGAACGCATAGGCCAGCGCCGCCATGGTCTCGAACACGATGAGCTGGCTGCTCAGGGCCGGCGGCAGGCGCTGGCTGGCCTCGTTCCAGCACAGCGTGCCCAGCCACGAAGCGAACAGCCCGATGCCCAACATCAAGCCCAGGTACAGGCCCGGCGTGGGCCCCAAGGGCATGACAAAGCCCGGTGCGGCGCCGGCTGGCCAGGCCCAGAACAGGGCATAGCCGGCGGCTGCAGCGGGCAAGGTGGCCAGGCCCTGCGCGGTGGCCCAGACGCGCGCGCTGCGCCCGGGGTGGGCACGCAGCCAGCGCGCATTGCGGATGGGGTACCAAGTCCAGCAGGCCAGCGCGCCCAGCGCCAGCAGTGCGCCCAGCGCATGGCGCTGCGGCTCGAAGGCGCCGCCCGCGCGCAGCGCCTGCGCTTCGGCGTGGTTCACCAGCGCCAGGCCGGCGCCGATGAGCAACAACGAAGGCAGCAGGCGCTGCCACGGCAAATGCACGTCGCCCGTGCCGGCCAGGGCGCGGCTGGCCAGCGCAATCACCACCGGCAAGGTGCCGATGATCAACGTGGGCAGCGGCGCGCCGGCGTGTTGAATGGCGCTGGCCAGGAACAGGTAGTAGACGATGTTGCCCACCAGCGCCAGCTTCAGCGCTTCGAGCCAATCGGCGCGCTGCAACTGCGCCAGGCGGCGGCGATCCCACCAGGCCAGCGGCAGGGCGATCAAGCCAAAGGCCAGATAGCGGCCGAACGACTGCAGCGCCGCCGGGTACTGCGGCAGCAGCACCGGCGCCACGAACACCAGGCCCCACATCAACCCGGCGGCCAGGGCGAAGAGCACACCGGTCAACATGGGCCGAGGCTACCAGTGGTAAAAGTTGCCCCACCGTCGAAAGACCGCTATGCAAAAGGATCACCTGCTCGCCCTGGACCAGGGCACCTCCAGCTCGCGTGCCATCGTCTTTCACCGCGATGGCCACATCGTGGCCCAGGCGCAGCGCGAGTTGACGCAGATCTTTCCGCAGCCCGGCTGGGTGGAACACGACCCCGAAGAGATCTGGCGCACGCAGATTGACGTGGCGCGCCAGGCGCTGGCCCAGGCCGGCCTGGGCGCGGCCGACATCGCCGCCTTGGGGCTAACCAACCAGCGTGAAACCACGGTGCTGTGGCACCGGCGCACCGGCGTGCCCATTCACCACGCCATCGTCTGGCAAGACCGGCGCACCGAGCCGCTGTGCGCGCAGTTGCGCGAGCAAGGCCTGGCCGATGCGGTGCGGGCCAGCACCGGCCTGGTCATCGACCCGTACTTTTCGGGCACCAAGATCCGCTGGCTGCTTGACCATGTGAACGGTGCGCACCTCGCCGCGGCGCGCGGCGAACTGGCCTTCGGCACCATCGATAGCTGGCTGCTGTGGCAGCTCACGAGCGGCCGCGTGCATGCCACCGACGTGAGCAACGCCTCGCGCACCATGCTGTTCGACGTGCGCCACAACGTCTGGGACCACGGCCTGCTCAAGGCCTTGCACGTGCCCGACAGCGTGCTGCCGCAAGTCTTCCCCTCAAGCCATGTGTTTGGCATGGCCGATGCGCAATGGCTGGGCGGCGAGATCCC
>JAYUHT010000479.1:0-3688 GCA_043766725.1 Burkholderiales bacterium
TGTTCACGGTGAAAGCCTCGGTGCCCAATGAGCCGGGGCTGAAGAACGGCGAAATTTTCCGTGGCTCGGTGCCCTATTGGGTGGCCTTGCTCGGGGCCATCCTGGCCATCATCGCGGTGCCTGAATTTGCCACCTGGTTGCCCAACTTGGGCAACGTGGTGCCCACCAAGTAGAAAGGTCTGCCCATGGCTGCTTACTGGCTTTCGCGCTGCGTCATCAACGATGCCGTGCAGTACAAGAAGTACACCGACCGCGTGCCGGCCATCATCGCCGCACATGGTGGGCGCGTGCTGGCACGTGGCGGCAAATACCAGATCATGGAAGGGCCCGAAACCTTTCACCGCTTTGTCGTCATCGAGTTCCCCACGCTGCAAGCTGGCGTGGCCTGTTTCCAGTCACCGCAGTATGTTGAGGCAGCAGCCTTCAGGCGCGGCGGCGCGGGCATCGTTGAAAACGTCATCGTCGAAAGCGGCGACGCCACGAGCTGATTCTTGACGCCAGGCTTTGTGCCACATGCTCGAACTGCGTGGCAATTCCTTTGTCTCACTCCCTGCTGGAAATTTGTCATGAGCTATCTCTTCACGCCCCCCCAAACTGTCAGCCTGCCCATCGTCGGCCGCGCCGAGCGCTTCCCGGTGAGCCGCGTTTATTGCGTGGGCCGCAACTACGAAGATCACGCCAAGGAAATGGGCTTCACCGGCCGCGAGCCGCCGTTCTTCTTCTTGAAGCCGGCCGATGCCGTGCTGGTGGTGAATGCCGGTGAGACGGGCCGCATGCCCTACCCGACCTTGACCAAGAACCTGCACCATGAGATCGAGCTGGTGGCGTGCATCGGCACCGGTGGTCGCTTCATCAAAGCGGCCGACGCCATGCGCCACATCTATGGCTACGCCGTGGGCCTGGACATGACGCGCCGCGACCTGCAAGGCGACATGAAAAAGCAGGGCCGCCCTTGGTGCATCGGCAAGGCGTTTGACCACAGCGCCCCGATCGGGCCCATCACCCCAGCGGCCCAGGCGGGTGACATCACCAACGCCACAATCGCTTTGCAGGTCAATGGCTTGGACCGCCAGCGCAGCACGGTGGCCAAGCTGATCTGGAACATGGCCGAGACCATCGAGCATCTGTCCGCGGCCTGGGAATTGCAACCTGGCGACTTGATCTACACCGGCACGCCCGAAGGCGTGGGGCCGGTGGTGGTGGGCGACTTGATGGTGGGCAGCGTGGCCGGTTTGACCGAGCTGCGGGTGCTGATGGTTTGACCTGGTGATGACTGCGGATGAAGAGAAAGCAACCAACATGCACGCCGCGCGCTGCCTCACAGTTGCTGCCGCCGTCATGGCGCTCACCATGGCCTGCGGCTCGGCTGCCGCGGCCGACGCCCGGCCCACCAAGCCCATCAGCTTGATCGTGCCGTTCTCGCCCGGTGGCGGCAATGACACGGTGGCGCGTGTGATCGCGCAAACCATCACCGGCCCGCTGGGCCAGCAGGTGTTGGTGGACAACAAGCCCGGCGCGGGCGGCTCGCTGGGCGCCGAGTTGGCGGCGCGCGCGCCGGCTGATGGCCACACCCTGTTCCTGGGCGGTGTGGGTAGCCACGCGCTGAACCCCATCATCAACCCCAAGCTGCGCTACGACCCGGTGAAAGACTTCGCGCCGATCATCTGGGTGGCCAGCGCGCCGATGGTGCTGGCGGTTCACCCTGCGGTGCCCGCCAGCTCGATTCGACAGTTAATCGACCATGCCAAGAAGAACCCCGGCAAGCTGAACTACGCTTCCAACGGCAACGGCAGCTCGTCGCAACTCGCCGCCGTGATGTTCAACACCCTGGCCGGCACCGACATGGTTCATGTGCCCTACAAGGGGTTGGCGCCGGCCATGCATGATTTGCTTTCGGGCCAGGTGCAGCTGATGTTCAGCAGCAGCGTGGCCATCATGCCCAGTGTGCAGGCCGGCAAGCTCAAGGTACTGGGCGTGACCAGCGCCAAGCGCATGCCCAACCTGCCTGGCGTGCCCACCATTGCCGAAGAGGGCCTGGCCGGGTACGAAACGGGTTCCTGGTATGGCATCCTGGCGCCGGCCGCCACACCGCCAGAGGTGGTGAACCGGCTGAACGCCGAGATCAACAAGGCGCTGCAGAACCCCGAGGTGCGCGCCAAGCTCACCCACGAAGGCGCCGAGCCCGAGGGCGGCACGCCGAAAGAATTTGCCGATCACATTCGCCTTGAACTCAAGCGCATGACGCAGTACGCCAAAAGCATTCGGGTGGATTGACGATGACCGTTGCTGCAGTCGACAACCGCCACACCCGCGGCATCGCCGCGTTCGTCAGCGGTCTGCACTACGAAGACATTCCTGTGCCGGTGCTTGAACGCGTCCAGCTGCTGATCCTTGATTCGCTGGGCTGTGCGCTGTATGGCGCCAGCTTGCCGTGGTGCCGCATGCTGCAAGACACGCTGCACAGCGTGGACAGTACGCGCGACTGTGCCGTGTGGGGCACGGCGCAGCGCTTGAGCGCCCCGCACGCCGCGTTGGCGAACGGCACGCAGGTGCAGAGCTTCGAACTGGATGATGTGCACCGCGCCGGCGTGCTGCACGTGGGCGCCGTGGTGCTGCCGGCGCTCTTGGCCCTGAGCGAGAAACAGCGCCGCCTGAGCGGCCGCGAATTCCTCACCGCCGCCGTGGCCGGCTATGAAATCGGCCCGCGCGTGGGCCTGTGCATGGGGCCCGAGCACATCGGCCAGGGCTGGCATTCCGGCGCCACGCTGGGCGTGTTTTCAGCCGCCGCCGGTGCAGCGCGCGGTTTGGCGCTGGATGTTGACCGCACCGTGCATGCCCTGGGCATTGCCGGCACGCAAGCCAGCGGTTTGATGGCGGCGCAATATGGCGCCATGGTCAAGCGCATGCATGCCGGGCGCGCGGCGCAAAGCGGGCTGTACGGTGCGCTGCTGGCGCAGTGCGGCTTCACCGGCATCCTCGATGTCTTGGAAAGCCCCTACGGCGGCTTCTGTTCCACCTTCTCGCGCTCGACCGACCGCTTCAATCTGGATGAACTCACCGCAGGCTTCGGCACGGTGTGGCAGACCATGGGCGTGGCGCTGAAGTTCTATTCCTGCGTCGGCAGCAACCACACCACGCTCGATGCGCTGCGCGTGTTGCAACAACGCCGCGCCTTCGGGCCGCAAGACGTGCAGGAAGTCATCGTGCATGGCTCGCAGGTGACGATGGACCATGTGGGCTGGCCGTATCAACCCCTGGGCCTGACCTCAGCCCAATTGAACCTGCCGTTCTGCGTGGCCACGCTGCTGCTTGAAGGCGAATGTTTTGTCGACCAGTTCACCGAAGACGTGGTGACGGATGCGCGCCGCATGGCCCTGGCCGCCCGGGTGAGCGTGCGGCACGACGACGCCATCACCGCCCTTGGCGCCAAGTACCGCCACAAAGTGCGCGTGGAAGTGCGGCTGGTTGATGGCACGGTGATGGACACCACCGTTGAAGCGCCGCGCGGAAGCGAACACTCGTTCGCCAGCGCCGCCGAAGTGAAGGCCAAGTTCGACACCCTGGCCCGCCACGCCTTGCCGGCGGCGCAGGCTGATGCGTTGTGGCAAGCGGTGATGCACGCTGAAGACTTGGATGATGCGGCGCAGATCGTGCGGTTGATGGCGCTGTAGTCACTTGACTGGCATTT
>JAYUHT010000480.1:0-9748 GCA_043766725.1 Burkholderiales bacterium
CCACCACGGCGGTGGGCGCTGGCGTGCCTGGCGGCGCAGCAGCCGTGCCCAGTGCCGCAATTGCCGAGAAGGCGGCAACGGCATCTTTCAGCGGCACCACATGTGCCGCGCTGGCCAGGGCCTGTTCAAGCTTCGCCAGGCTCGCCGCGCGGCATGCGCCGTAGCCTTTGGCGGCGCCGTAGCCCAGCGCAATGTCGCCTTCGTCCAGGTCGCGCAGCACATGTGCCAACAAGCCCAGCACCTGGCCGCGAACGGCGGGCTCAAGCAGGTTCAGGCGGCGCACATCAATGTGCAGGTCACCCGTCACGCGCGGGCAATCGAGCGCGCGGATCTTGAACTTGGCGCCGTCTTTGCCGCCACCCGTCAAGCGGTCAATGGCCAGCATGTGGTGATCGATTTGCGCTGCGCCGGGATCGGCCACGAAATCAGTGAAACGCAGCAGGCTGCGCCAGCCCGGTGCGCCGAACAGCACCGATGCCAGGTCGAGCCTGCCGACTTCACCCAGGCCTTGCACGGGCGCGACTTCATGGCCACTGGCTACGGTGCGGCTTACGCTGCGCAAGATGCGTTCAGCCTGGCTGCGCAGCGCGCCATGCAGGCTGCTGGCGGGCAAGACGCCGCGGCCTTGGTGGTTCAGGCGCGGGCGGCCGTCTGGTTCATTGCTGTCGCCCTGTTTGCCAGTGGCCTCGTACACCAGGAAGGGCGTGTGAAAGTCGAGCACCATGCCCGGCAAGGTTAACCATTCATTGGCCGAGCCAAGAACCGCCACCTCCACGTTGGCCATGCGCTCGGCCTGAGCCCAAATGCCTTGCAGTGTGGGTTCGCCGGCCGCGCCGGGCGCTTGCGGGTTGCCGGCGTTCAACGCTGCTTGCCACAGTGGCGCCAGGCCGTGAAAGGCATGCACGTCGCCCAGGCGCCAACTCAGCTTGCCGTTGTTGGCCGACTTGCCTGCACCCAAGCGCAGGCTGCCACTCGCAGCGCCCGCGCGAGCCAGCAAACCCAGCAGGTAGGCGATGCAATCGCGGCTGGCACCGCGCACCGTGCAGCACAGTTCAAACGAGCGCCCGGGCGGCACCACCTGCTCAACATAGAGCTTGTTTTCCTCGGCGCTGCCCAATGCACGGTTGCGCGCGGCGTGAGTGATGTGTGCCACCCCGGGCAGGTTGCCAGGCAGATCAAAGTGCGGCAGTGCCGTGGCGGGCCCCGCGCCGTTAGCAAGATGAAGGGTCTCGAACTCAGCCGCGCCGGCCAGTTCCAGCGCATTGGTGGCAATGCCGAAAAGCAGGCTGGCATGGGCGTTCCAACCCACCTCCACAGCCAATGCACGCAGCGCCCCTTTGAACCCTGCACCCGGAATGCAAGGCCGGTCAAGGTGATCGCGCACCACCGGGGCAACCATGCGCTCGCCCTCTGCGGCGTCGGCAGCGCCATCCGTACCGCGCGCCGGCAGGTTCACCTTGGCGAGAAGGCCGCTGCCCACGTGCAAGGGCGTCTCGAGCGTGAAGCTGCCCGTGATACGCCACAGCGGTGCCAGGTTGGCACGCACGTCGCGCTGGCCTCTTGTGTCGATGACGGTGTCGTTCATTGCTTTGCTCCCGGTGAGTTGGCCACGTTCAGCAGTGGCCAGGTGCCCAAAGACGTGGTCACTTCGCCAAAGCCGTTTTCGCGCAGATAGGGGTGCGCGCGCCAGGTGTTGCCGTAGCGCGGGTCATTGGCCATGGCACTGGGAATGCCCAGGCCGCGTTCGCACCAGTGGTGCAACACCTTTTGGGCGGCTTGCTCATTCAGCACATGAAAGACAAACACGCTGCCGGCTTCAGTCAGCACATAGGGCTGGTAGGCTGCTTGGCGCTCTTTCGAGCCGCGTTGAAAGCGGCGCTGAAGGTAGCTGCCGCCTTCCAGGCGCTGCGTGGCAAAGAAGTGCGACAGGTGCAAGGCGCCGGCCACCCCGCCTGCGACACCCGGGCAGGGCAAGTCAGCGAACGCGGCGCGGTAGATCGCCAACAAGTCGTGTTGGGGTTTGTCGGCCACGCAGTCGGTGGCGAACAACAGGCTGGGCGTGACGAGCATCAACCCAAGCAGCTCGCCAATTCCAGGCATCTTTACTAACGTTTCATGCAAGTCTCTTCGTGCCACCGTGGCATGGGCGTCTGTTTTGCCCAGGGGTGACAAGCCGAACTGAAAAAAAGCGTCAAGCTCTTGCCACACCGCTTCGCGTTGGCCTGCGTCAACGCCGGCCAAGTCCACATCAAACTGCCATTCGGTGCCGGGGTACTCAGCGCTGGCCTGCGGCGGCGCCACGCATTCGTAGGCAAAGAGCGCGCTTTCCTTGGCGCGGCCGTCGGCATCGATGTCAGTGCGCACGCGCAGGTGGCGTTCCACCTGGCCCCAGCCTTGATCCTTGCTTGCCTGGGTGGAGTCTTTGCGTTTCCAGTCTGGCTGAAAGGCAAGAGCGTTTGGCAGTTGCTGTGAGTCTGGTGGCGTGGCGATTCGCCAGGCGTTCTTGAAGGTGTCATCAACAAGCGCCAACGACACCGGCACCGGCGACGGCCGCACACCCCCCAGCCGCGTGGGCAGGGCGTGGGTGATGCGCAGCGCATCGAAATTGGCGGCCAGGCCGGTTGCTGGCAAGTCATTCAGAGCCGCCACACCCGCACGCTGCGCCAGCATGGTGGCCAGGCAACCCTTCAGCGTGCCGCCGCTGATGACATCGGCAGACTCAAAGACATTGCCGCGCCGGCTGCTGGTTCCCACACACAGCGGTGCGCTGGCCTGTAGCGAATAGCGCCGGCGCACGGCAACCGGTGTTGCGGCCATGTGCTCAAGCGGCACCGCGACCATCGGCTTGGCGGTGACAGCCACCGCATCGAGCCGGCCATAGCCAATGGAGCGATAGGCGCCCAACTGGGTTTGCAGGCGCAGTGCTGCGGCCAGTTGGCTGCACAAAGGATCAATTTCGGCGCTGCTGGCCCAGACCTGCCATTGCCCGGTGAACTGCACCGTGGCACCCGCAGCATGCTGCTGCTCAATCAGCATGAGCTGCCCGCTCTCAGCGGCGCCTGTCACCTCGTCTTGCGCCAGGCGCGAAATGTCATGTTCCGGTGCCGTGCGCGCCTTGAGGCCCACCAGGTCTGACACCTGAATTCGCGCCCGGCGCGCTTGCGGCTCACCGGCTACGCCGCCGGCACCAAACCATTCATCGGGGTTCTCAATATTCAGGCCGGCGTTGTCCGGGTCGGCGCGCAGCGTGAACCAGGCTTCGACGATGCGCCCGGCCAGGAGCGTGCCGGGCAAGACCAGGTCACCTCGATGGTTGCGCAGCAAGGTGGCGTCCAGGCCATGGCGGCCGGGGTCTACCCCATGCACCAGGTAGGGTGCGATGAGGCTGACTTGCAGTTCGATGCCATAACGGGTTCTTGCAGTAGCGCTCATGCCAAGGCTCCTTTGTCGGCGGCCGCAGGCAGGGCCACGGCGTAATCCCACAGCTCGATGAGCTTCACCCAGCTACACAGATCGGCCATCGCTGGCTCCGCAGCCTGCCAGGTTCGGCGCGCCGGGTCGTGGTGCAAGGCCTGCCACAGCGCGGTGAAATGAACATTTGCACCGACCGCTTTGTCAACCATGGCGTAGCTGCGCTCCAGCAACGGGTGCACCTTGCCGGCAACGATGCCCTCCCCGCTGGCCAGCAGGCGCAGCGCGCGGGTGGCCGCGCTTCGGGGCAAATCGGCCTTTAACGCCGGAAGATACTGGCGCACGGCATTGATTGCGGTCGGGCTCAACCCCAGGTTGGCCCAGTTCACTACAGCCTGCGCTGCCGGCTCCGGGAAGCGTCTGCGCAGGTAGGCATCGAGATCGCCACCCGCCTGGTCGAACGACTCCAGGGTGATCCAGTGCAGGCTGTTTTCCTTTGGCGCGTGGCGCTTGCCCAGGTCTGCTAACTTTCCAGATAAGGCTGTAATGTGACTGATGGGCGCCTGGTGATGGCACAGCACCAGGCCTGCGGAATAGCTCAGGCCAGATGTCTTGGGCTGGCCACCCTTTGGCGGCGCGGGCAAGTTGAAAGCCTTGCCCTTGACCTGCTCGAAAAAATGGTCAACCAGTTCCAGGCCGCACCAACCCGGCACGGCAAAGCGCAGCTCGTCGCCACCCCACAGCAGGGTTTCAAGGCGCATCGCACCTTTGGGAACCCGCAAGATGCCGCTACGCGACCGATGTTCGCGGCAGGTTTGCCAAGCCACTTGGTCGCGCGTGGCCAACAGCAGGGTGCGCAGTACTTCGGCATTGGTTTCGCGCATGAAGGTGTCCCATGCGCGCAGCTCAACCTCGCTGCTCGCGCGGCTGAAGCGGCTGAACTTGTCGCCGTCAACATAGAACACGGCCAGCTTGCCATCCAGGGTGCGCGGGCGAATGTGGGCCGGCATGTCCTTGGCGATGAACTCAAAGTCGTTGGCAAAGTCACAGCTGGGCCAGGCGCCAGTCTTGTGAAGCATGGCTTGCACTTCGTCCGGCAGCAGTTGCTTGAGCGCCATGCCCTCGGTGCGCCGCGCCTTCACGCTGGCGCTGACGGGCATGTCCTCATCGGTGCGATAAGTCATGGTGTCAGCCGCCGGCCGCACGGCATCAACTTCGCAGGGGCCATTCATGCTCGCGGCCAGGCCCAAGGTGGGAAAGCTCAGCGTTTGCAATTGCCGCCAACGCGTCTGATTTATGGCCACTTCAATGCAAAGCGCCATCACATCCGGCGGAGGCGCGCTGACCACAAAGCAACCGTGCTTGAAGAGCGGATCGTGCGACAGGAACTCAGTGACCTCTTCAAGTAACGCCTTCTGGCCATGGCCTTCCGTAACCTCAAAGACACCGATCGAAGCCCCTGTGCTGATGGTGGCGAGCCTGCCTTTAAATCGCGTGGCAATACTGTCCATCGCCTTGAGCAGCAACCAGCTGCCGCCGCGCCGCGTGGCCAAGTCTTCGGTGTCATAAATGCTGTGGCTCAGGTTGACGCCTTCAATGCGCAAGATGTGCATGTTGTCCATGTTTCCTCCTGTTGAACTTGCATCCAGTCATGGCGCCGTGCGCCGCCGTCGGCCGTACAGCCACGCAACCAAGGCAACGACGGCAGCCGCGACCACGCCAATCGGGGCCAGCGCTAACAGCCAATGAACAGATGGCGCCAGCGCTACCAGGGCATCGTTGAGCGACCCAGTGATGAGTGCAGGTGCCTGCGGCAGCTTGCTCGCGTCAATGGCCAGCGTCGATGCGATCAGGGCCAGGTAACTGATCACCAGGCTGAGCCCACCGAGCCAGGTGATCAGAACGTTCAGCCGGCGCGAGTTGGTCAACTCCGTGTAGGCAACCAGATCCTTAAGCTCCTGGTGAACTTCGTCATACAGGGGCTGAATGCGCAGGTGCCGGCGCCACATGTCAAACAGATCGCGGCCCTGGTCTTGCGGGCTGATTTCGTCGAACCAGAAGTTCTGGGTGAATTCGACGAAGTGTTCATAGAAGTTGAGCACAGCCTCGCGCTGCGGCATCTTGATGCGGCCAGCCGGAGTTCTATGCACCATCTCGGTCAGCCGCTGTGAAGCGCATTGCAGGGCGGCCTTTTGAAAGTGGGCGATGAGGCCCATTTCAATGTAGGCGCCACGAAAGATCGCCATGGCGCCGTTTCTTGCATTCATGAAGTAAGCGGGGTCTTCGCTGCTGCCGACCCAGGTAAATGCATAGCCG
Organism: Burkholderiales bacterium; assembly: GCA_043766725.1. Lineage (GTDB taxonomy): Bacteria > Pseudomonadota > Gammaproteobacteria > Burkholderiales > Burkholderiaceae_C > Rubrivivax. Next base: position 5,728 of record JAYUHT010000480.1, read on the forward strand.
CTGTTCATCAAGCGCGATGGCGACGTGCCACTGTCGCTGCACAAGCCCTGATACCAGAAGCGGTCATAGCAATAGCGCTCGGCAAAATTCGCCAGATACGACTGCGAGTAGGGCAATTTGCTGTCGCCTGGGTCGTCAGCCAGGGCCAGGCGCACATAGTCGCCTTCAGAAATGCCCCGCGGATATGGCGTGGCCAGCCAGCTCATGGTGGCGGCGCGGTCATCACCGAGGGTGACCGAGCTGAAACTGGGCGCGTGTGTGCCCGCCGCAGGCCCACTCAGCGGGGCGAGCAAGGCACGCCAGTGCTGCGCGAGCAAAGGGGCTGCCAGGCGATGGTTGTCGACGCGTTTTGCGGTCGCGGCCAGATAGGCATCGGCGAATGCCGGTTCACTCGCGGCTTCCCCTGTCTGCTCGCCCAGGGTGCATTGACTGGCATCGAGCGGCTCATCAGCTTTGCTGAGCAAGACAACACCCCGCACACAGTGGCCGCCGCGCCAGTTTCGCCGGTCGTGCTTTGCTCCAGCCTTGTCCTCAATTTGACTTGGCCAGAAATCGAAATACGGTGGATACAGCCGGCGCAATGAATCCAGCACCACCTGAATTCGATCCAGCGATACGTTTGAGCACTGCAATTCCAGCAACAGAATCCCGACATCGGGTTGGTACAGCACCAACTCGCAACGAATAACGTCAAACGTTATCTCGAAGTTTTCCGTCGTGCTGTGATCAAAGCAGGCCTTCAGCTTGGCAAAGTCGGTTCGGTGGAAGTGCCGAATCAAGCTGTTGTCGAGCTGGAAGCGCTGCACGAACGGGTGAAAGTAATGCTGGCGCTGGTAATCACTCAAACGCGGATTCCACGGCCCTGCGCTCTCGGGCACCGCCGGGGGCGCGCGGCCTGCCTGCCACGGGCCGTGCTTCAAGACCACAGCGGCCACGGCATCGAGGTGAACGTCCTCTTTACCGGCACGCATGTCGCGAATGCCAAACGGCACCATGATGGCGTGGATGCATTCGGTGATTGAAGCTGTCATGGCGCCCCACAGGAGATCATGGCGGATGGTGGATGCGGCATCGGCGCTGGTGGGCTGGGCGCCGCAAACGCCGAGCCCAGCGTGTAGCTGCCAAAGCCCATGGTGGTTTTTTGCCCGACCCCGCACCACTGGCCCCAATGCATGAGGGCGTGTTCGACAGGGTCGCTGCCGGCGGGGTAGACCAGGGTGCCCACGATGCCCGGAATATTGAGTTCGCGGCGCTGCGCCGTGCCGCCGTTGGGCTTTGCCTGGCCCACTCTGGGAGTACTGCGGTACAGCCACTGCATGTGTTGAGCGGGGTCATGAGCGGGTGTGAGCGCCGCCAATTGCGAGCGGGCCGGGTCGGGTTGCCAACCGTGAGCCAGGCCAAGCTGCTGAGCGATTCGCGGCTCAAGACTGCACAGCGCGTCGGCAATCGAACCCAATACCTGGCCCAAGGTGGGCCACGGCAACGGCCTGTTTTCCCGCATGCAGGCGCGCACCACGCCGCTCGAGGCCAGTAAAAGCGGCGAGCGAAATTGCAGCTCGTGTAGCGCGCGTTGTGGCGTGGCCATGGCGCCAAATGCCAGCGGCGCAGGCAGCGCCGGAATGCCTGCGCCGCTGGGCTCTTCAGTGAGCAGCCCGTCTTGCAGCAACTGGCGCGGCAGCTCGCCCGGGCGCAGCAGTGTGGCGCGTTCGAGCAGCACCTCACGGCCATTGAAGCGTTGCTCGCACTGGCTGTGCAGCGCGCGCAGCAGCTGCGCGTGCGCCAGCTCAAGCTCGTTGAAGAGCACCACACCGAAGCGAAGCTGGTGGCCAACGGCCTGCGCCAAGGGCGGCGCGTGCAGGGCAAAGTTAGCACGCTCGTTGGCGCCGCGTGCACGCAAGACATCAAGCAAGTGCGGCGCATGTGCCATCACCGCGCCTTCGAAAAAGCCCTTCAGCGCACCACCCAGGTGGGCGGGCAAGGGCAGCGCGCCCGGCCCCAGCCGCAGGTCAATGCTGAGCAACAACATGTTGACTCAGACGACTTGTACAAACGTCGTTCGTGCTTGCGCGCGTTGATGCAACCAGAGCCAGTTGGCGTGGGTCAGGCGCGCATCCTCAAGGGCATGGTGGGTGCTGGCATTCGCAGCGGGGAACGCAGGCGCGCCGAGCTGCAAGCGCCATTGTTCGATGTCCATGCACAGGTAGGGCCAGCCAGCGGGCCAGGCGGTGAGTTCGCCCCAAAGCTGGCGTAAAACGATCCAGTCGTATTCGCCGCAGTCAGCCCAGAACTCCGGCACGCCAGCCGACGCACTGAAAAACGATTCAAGCTCGGCCTTGATGCGATGGCGCGGCAAGCACAGGGGGGAGCTCGATGGCGCCAGATGCGCAATGACATTGGCTTGCAGCCAATCGTGGCCGCGCCGCCGGTCATAGTCGCGGTTGATGGCGTAGTACTCGCGCTGGTCTTCGGCGACCACGCCGATGCTGATCAACTCGATGCTGCGGCCATCGTCGTGAAACTCGGTGTCAAACCAATAACGCACTGGACTCCCCTTCACGCTTCTTCTATCAATGAACGCCTCGTGAGGCGATTGAATGCGAACGAGTGAGCAAATCATAAGGCGCATGATGGGCGCCGGGTGGTCGTCTTCACGGCCTGCGGTATGGCGGCGCCCGTTGCGGCGCGTTGTGGCTCATCCGGGTGTTGTCCCTCTGTCACCCACCTTGGCGCAGTGCCAATCTTCACGCCTTGCTTCAGGAGCCGCAACCATGCACCGCTTGCCCTTTCAGCTTCACCGCCGCATCAGCCTTGCTGCCCTGCCCATCGTGCTTGCCGCCTGTGCGCAGTTGAGCGCACCCGACGCCGCCAGCGTCATCCGCCAAGCGGAAGCCGCCATGGGCGGCGCTGCCTTGCGCACGATCGCGTTTGCCGGCAGCGGCAGCGGCACGGTGTTTGGCCAGGCCCACGTGCCCGGCCAGGCCTGGCCCAAGGTGGCCTACAGCAACCTGGCGCGCGTGGCCGACTACGACAAAGCCGCCTGGCGTGAAGACTACGCCCGCGCCCGCGCCGAGCCCACGGGCGGCGGCGCCACGCCGCTGATGGGCCAGGGCGAAGCCCGCGCCGTGGGCCTGGCCATGGGCGAGCTGGCCTGGAACATGGTGGGCCCGGCGCCGGTGACGGCGCCGGTGGCGCTCGACCAGCGCATCCACGACCTGTGGACCAGCCCGCACGGCGTGCTCAAGGCCGCGGCGCGCCACGGCGCCAGCGCCTCGGCGCGGCCCGATGGCGCGGCCGGTGCGCGTCTGAGCTTCAACATCCCCGGCCGCCTGAGCGCCAGCGCCTGGGTCGATGCGGCGGGCCTGGTCGAGCGCGTCGATTCGCGCCTGCCCAATGCGGTGCTGGGCGACACCGAAGTCGCCACCCTGTACAGCAACTACCGCGACCATGGCGGTGTGAAGTTCCCCGGCCGCATGCGTCAAACACAGGGCGGCTTCGAGGTCTTCGACATCACGGTGGAAAGCGTCAAGGTCAACGAGCCCAGCGGCATCGAAGTGCCCGCGCTGGTGAGCGCGTTTGCTGAGAAGGTGGCCAGCGAACAAGTGGCGCCGGGTGTGTGGATGTTGGCCGGCGGTTCGCACCACAGCGTGGCCATTGAAATGCGCGACCACCTCATCGTGGTGGAAGCGCCGCTGTATGACGGCCGCAGCGCCGCGGTGTTGGCTGAAGCCAAACGTTTGGTGCCGGGCAAGCCGGTGCGCTTCGTCGTCAATTCGCATCATCACTTCGACCATGCCGGTGGCCTGCGCGCGGCGCTGGCCGAAGGCGCCACGCTGGTGACGAGCGCGGCGGCCAAACCTTGGTATGACAAGACCTTTGCCAACCCCAACGGCATCCGCCCCGATGCTCTGGCGCGTTCTGGCCGCAGCGCCAACATCACCGGCGTGGCCGGCCGCCACGTGCTCAGCGATGGCCAGCGCACGGTGGAGGTGCATGAAATCAGCAACAGCGTTCATGCCAACGG
>JAYUHT010000481.1:0-3685 GCA_043766725.1 Burkholderiales bacterium
AGGTCGTACAGGCTGACGATGGTGACCAGCGAGGTGTCTTTGAAGGCGCCGATGAAGGTGTTCATGATCGCCGGCACCACCATGCGCAGCGCCTGCGGCAGCACGATCTTGCCCGTGGCCTGCCAGTAGTTCAGGCCCAGCGATTGCGCCGCTTCGAGCTGGCCCTTGGGCAGCGCTTGCAGGCCGCCGCGCACCACCTCGGCCAGGTAGGCGGCGCTGAACAGCGTCATGCCCACCAGCACGCGCACCAGCACGTCGATGTTGGTGCCTTGCGGCATGAACAGCGGGAACATGAACGAGGCCATGAACAGCACGGAGATGAGCGGCACGCCGCGCACCAGCTCCACGTACAACACGCACACGGTGCGGATGCCAGGCAGCTTGGAAGCCCGGCCCAGCGCCACCAGCAGCGCCAGCGGGAAGGCCAGCACCAGGCTCATGGTGGATAACATCAGCGTGAGTGGGAAGCCACCCCAGCGCGAGGTTTCCACTTCAGTCAAGCCCAGCATGCCGCCCTTCATCAAGACAAAGAAGGCCACGCCCACCACCACCCACACCCCGAGCAGCCAGAGCTTCCAGAATGGCCGCCAGCAGCTCGCCACCAGCAGGGCAATCAACAACAAGCAGGCCAGCAGCGGGCGCCATTGCTCGGCATAGGGGTAGCGGCCGAACAGGATGAGGCGGTACTTCTCGGCCACCACGCCCCAACAGGCGCCGTGCTCGGCGGCGGCGCGGCAGGCGGCGTTGTCGGGCGCGAAGACGGCTTGAATGAAACCCCATTGAATGATGCCGGGCAGTGACAGCGCCGCCAGCACCAGCACCAACACGGTGGCGATGCTGTTGGCCCAGCCATCGAACAGGTTGGCCTTCAGCCAGGCCAGCGCGCCGCCCGCCAGCTTGGGCGCCGGCCGGCTGGCCACGGGCACGAACACGTGCGCAAGTTCAGCCATCAGCGTTCCTTGATGGCCGCGCGGCGGTTGTAGGCGTTCATGAACGCGGCCGTGAGCAGGCTCAGCGTGAGGTAGCAGGCCATGATCACGGCGATGCATTCAATCGCCCGGCCGGTCTGGTTGAGCGAGGTGTTGCTGATGGACACCAGGTCGGGGTAGCCCACCGCCACCGCCAGCGAAGAATTCTTGGTGAGGTTGAGGTACTGGCTGGTGACGGGCGGGATGATCACGCGCAACGCCTGCGGCAACTGCACCAGGCGGATCGCCTGGCCGCGGCTCAGGCCCAGCGCGGCGCTGGCCTCATGCTGGCCAAAGGGCACGGCCAGGATGCCGGCGCGAACGATTTCGCCAATGTAAGACGCGGTGTAGATCGTCAGGCCGATCAGCACGGTGAGGTATTCGGGCGTGACCGAGCCGCCGCCCACCACGTTCAGTTCGGTCTTCTCGGGCACGTCCACACCGCCGGGCGCGCCGCCGAGCAGCCAGCCCAGCACGCCCAGGCCGAGCACAAACGCCAGGCCGGGCCAGAACACGGCGCGCTGCCGGCCGGTGGCTTCGAAGTGCACACGCGCCCGGCGTGACCACAGCCACGCGCAGGCCAGCCCCGCGGCCAGGCCGACGACGGTGAAGGCATGGCCCGCCGCCCAAAGCGGCACCGGGAACTGCAAGCCGTTCTTGCTGAAGAACACGCCGGCAGCGGGTTGCAGCGCGTCTTCAATCGGCGGCAGCAACTCGGTCATCACGAAGTACCAGATGAACAGTTGCAGCAGCAACGGCACGTTGCGGAACAACTCCACATACGCCGTGCTCAGCGTGCGCAGCAGGAAGTTGCGCGACAGCCGGCCAATGCCCACCAACGTGCCCAGCAGCGTGGCCAGCACGATGCCCACCAAGGCCACGCGCAAGGTGTTGGACAAGCCCACCGCAAAGGCCTTGAGATAACTCTCGGCCGAATCGAAGGGAATGATGCTTTCGCCGATGGAAAACCCGGCCGGCTGCAAGAGAAAGTCGAACCCGCTTTGAATGCCGCGGGCGCGCATGTTGAGCAGCGTGTTGTTCAACAAATAGGCGCTGGCGCCGAAGATCAGCGCCAGCGCCAGCACCTGGTACAGCACACCGCGAAAGGCCGCGCTGCGCCACGACCAGTTGCGTTTTCTGGGCGGCGCGGGGCGGGCCGGGATCATGCTGTGCGCCTTGAACCAGCCCCGCCTGTTTGAACCGTTAGCGTACGGGCGGCGCGTACATCAAGCCGCCCTTGTTCCACAGGTTGTTGGCCCCGCGCGGCAGCTTGAGCGCCGACTTCGGCCCCACGTTGCGCTCGAAAATTTCGCCGTAGTTGCCCACCGCCTTGATGGCGCGGTAGGCCCAGTCCTTATCGAGCCCGAGCAGCTTGCCGGTGTCTTCACTGGTGCCCAGGATGCGCTGCACCACGGGGTCTTTGCTGTCGGCCTTCAGGCCATCGACATTGGCCTGGGTGATGCCGTATTCCTCGGCCTCGATGAGCGCGAAGACCACCCATTTGACGATGGCGAACAGCTCGTCGTCACCGCGGCGCACTGAAGGCCCAAGTGGCTCTTTGGAGATCAGCTCGGGCAGCACCACGTGGTCATCGGGGTTGCCGGCTTCCTTGTTGCGCACCGAGGCCAGGCCCGATGCGTCAGTGGTGTAGGCCTGGCAGCGGCCCGAGAAATAGGCCTTGTTGGTGGCCTCTTGCGTTTCGAACACCACCGACTTCATGTTCAGGCCGGCGGCCTTGGAATAGTCGGTCAGGTTCTTCTCGGTGGTGGTGCCCGATTGCACGCACACCGTGGCACCCTTGAGCTGCTTGGCCGATGTGATCTTGCTCTTCTTGGTGACCATGAAGCCCTGGCCGTCGTAGTAAGTGACGCCGGTGAAGTTCAGACCCAGCGAGGCATCGCGCGTCAGCGTCCAGGTGGTGTTGCGCGACAGCACGTCGACTTCACCCGACTGCAAGGCCGCGAAGCGCTGCGCTGCGTTGAGCGGCGTCCACTTGATCTTGCTGGCGTCGTTCATGAGCGTGGCGGCGATGGCCTTGCAAACGTCGACATCCAGCCCGGTCCAGTTGCCCTGGCTGTCGGCGGCTGAAAACCCAGGTAGGCTGGGGTTGACGCCGCAGACCAGTTGGCCACGGGCCTTGATGGCATCAATGGTTTTGCCGGCCTGGGCCGGGCCAGCGAAAGCCGCGGCCAGGGCGGCGGTGATGAAAAGGTGGCGCATGGGTGAACTCCAAAAAATGGCGGGGCCTGGCCCCGAAAACGTGCGCGACTGTGGCGCGGCTACCGGCGCAATGCTAGCCGCACAAACACTGATGCTCGGCGGTGGCTGTGGCGCGTTGCGCCATGCGCGCCGGGTTCGCCTGGCGCCTCAGAGCCTGTGAATGAATCCGGCGCGCCCGAGCGGGTGCCCCAGAGGGTGTCGATCTAGACGCAAAGCACAGCCGTAGCTCGGGCTACGGCGAGCATTTGCAACGACGAGCGGCGCCGTCTGGGGCGCACGAGCGGGCGTGTCGGATTTGTTCACAGGCTCTCAGGCATGCAGCGCGCGCTGCTGGCGCAGGAATTCCCGGTACCACAGGGCACTGTCTTTGAGCGTGCGCTGTTGCGTGGCGTAGTCGACATGGACGATGCCGAAGCGCTTGCTGTAGCCGAAGGCCCACTCGAAGTTGTCGAGCAGGCTCCACACCATGTAGCCGGCCAGCGGCACGCCCTGGCGCA
>JAYUHT010000482.1:0-3671 GCA_043766725.1 Burkholderiales bacterium
GGTTGCAGGTCGTCCCAGCTCGCTTCGGCGTTGGCCGCGGGTTCTTGCGAGGGTGGTTCATCAGCCAGCAAGGCGGCGCGCTGTTGGCGCTGGCGCACCCACCAGGCCAGCCAGCCCAGGCCGCCGGCAATCATCAGAAACACCAGGTTGGGCATGCCCGGTACGAGGCCGATGGCGCCGACGATGCCGGCGGTGATGGCCAGCGCCTTGGCGCTGCTGAAGACCTGCGTGCCGATCTGCGAGCCCAGGCTGTGTTCCTTGCCCACGCGCGACACCACCATGGCCGCGGCCACTGAAATGAGCAACGCCGGGATCTGCGCCACCAGCGCATCACCCACGGCGAGCTGCACATAGGTGGAGGCCGCCGCGCTGGCCGACATGTCGTGCTGCGCCACGCCGATGACGAAGCCACCCACCACGTTGATGGCCAGGATCAACATACCAGCCACGGCGTCACCGCGAACGAACTTGCTGGCGCCATCCATCGAGCCGAAGAAGTCAGCTTCTTCCGCCACTTCGGCACGGCGCTGGCGCGCTGTTTTCTCGTCGATCATGCCGGCGTTGAGTTCGGCGTCGATCGCCATCTGCTTGCCTGGCATGGCGTCCAGCGTGAAGCGCGCGCCGACCTCGGCAATGCGCTCGGCGCCCTTGGTGACGACGATGAAATTGATCACCACCAGGATCGCGAACACGATCAGGCCCACGGCGAAGTTGCCACCGATGAGGAAGTGGCCAAAGGCCTCGATCACCTTGCCTGCCGCGGCCGGGCCGGTGTGGCCATCGACCAGCACCACGCGCGTCGACGCCACGTTGAGCGACAGGCGCATTAACGTGGTGATGAGCAGCACGGATGGGAACGCCGCGAAGTCCAGCGGCTTGATCATCTGCGCCGAGATCATCACCACCATCAGCGCCATGGCGATGTTGAAGGTGAACAGCACGTCCAGCACAAAGGCCGGCAGCGGCAGCACCATCATGGCCAGCACGGCGACCACGAAGCCGGGCACGCCCAGTGCACGCAGTGCGGCCGGCGCCGGGCCGAACAGGGTTTGCAAATTCTTCAGCATCGGGTTCACACGGCCGCCTCAGGTTGGCCATGCTGCGGGTCCAGCTCAGCCGGCACCGGCAGGTCGGGCAAGTCGCCCGGCATGGCCGTGCGCCCGGCCATGGCCTCGCGCAACTGGTACACGTAGGCCAGCACTTGCGCCACGGCGGCAAACAGCGCGGTGGGAATCTCACGGTCCAGCTCGGCATGGGCGTACAGCGCGCGCGCCAGCGGCGGGGCACGCAGCACCGGCACCTTGGCGCCGGTGGCGGCATCGCGAATGCGCAAGGCCATCAGGTCCGCGCCCTTGGCCAGCACACGCGGCGCGGCCATGGTGGCGTCGTCGTACTTCAGCGCCACGGCAAAGTGGCTCGGGTTCATCACCACCAAATCAGCCAATGGCACGGCGGCCAACATGCGCTGGTTGCTCAACTCACGCATGCGAGCGCGCTGGCGGCCTTTGATCTCGTTGCTGCCTTCGGCTTCCTTGGCCTCCTGCTTGGCCTCGACCACACTCATCTTCAACTGGTTCATCAGCCGCATGCGCTGCAGCGGCACGTCGATCAACGCAAAGCCGGCCAGCAGCAACAGCAGCCACACCAGGCCGTGCTGCAGCGTGGCCACCGCTTGCGCCATGGCCGCCGGCAACGGCAGGCCCAGCAAGGCGATGAAGCCCGGTATCTCGCGCTGCAGATACAGCGCACCCAGGGTGGCCAGGGCCAGCGCCAAGACGCAAGACTTGAGCGTGTCGCCCAACTGGTGCCAAGACAGCATGCGGCCCAGGCCGGTGATGGGGTTGAACTTGTCTAACCTGAAGCTCAACGCGCCGAACGTGAAGTTCCAGCCGCCGCTGGCCAGCGCCGCGGCACTGGCGGCCAGCATGGCCGCACCGCCACACAGCAGCACCATCCACATTGCGGGCAGCGCCAACTGGCCCAGGTGTTGCAGCATGGCCTGCGGCTCATGCACGCTGCGCACATCGAAGCGCAGGGCCTGGCCCAGCATGCCCTGCAACTCGCGCGTCAGCGCGGGGGCCGCGGTGGCCAGCAGGCCCACGGCCACGCCCAGCGCAGCGAAGTGCGCCATGTCGCGCGAACGCGCCACCTGGCCTTCGGCACGGGCCTTTTGGATCTTGCGGGCTGAAGCGGGTAAGGTGCGGTTCTGGGTGTCAGCCATGTGGGCGCGAGGCGATGTTCAAGCCTGCGCATGGTGCCCACTGGATGCGCCAACTTGAGCGCGATAAACAGGACAAAGCCCGTTGTTGTTACTGCCCCGTGACTGATCCGCGCGCAGCTCTGCGGCAAGCGGCTTTTGCGCTGGCAAGAATGCGCGGAATGCACCGCTAGCGCGTTGCGGCGCGCGCTCCCGGGGTGTACGGCGGCCGCGCCTTCAGGCGGTGGCCGCCATCTTTTGCAGGATTTTCTGCACCCTTTCTTCCAAGGTGGCCTTGGTGAAGGGTTTGACGATGTACCCGGCAGCGCCGGTTTGCGCGGCCAGTACGATGTCTTCTTTGCGCGCCTCGGCGGTGACCATCAACACCGGCAGGTGTTTCAGGTTGTCGTCAGCCTTGATCGCCTTCAGCAGGTCGAAGCCGTTCATGTTGGGCATGTTGATGTCGGAGACCACGAAGTCGAACTTCGCGCCCTTCAACATGCCCAGCGCCACAGCGCCGTCTTCGGCTTCTTCTACGTTGTTGCAACCCATTTCCTTGAGCAGACCGCGCACGATGCGGCGCATGGTGGAGAAGTCGTCAACAACCAGGAATTTGATGTCGGCGTGGTGACTCATGCGATCCTTCTTTGGGCTCTTGGGGTCTGCGTTGAAGACTTATCGGTGTGCGGGCGTGGCACTTGAGGCTGCCGCCGCGGCCTGCACAGGCGGCGCCTGAGGGGTGGCGGCCGGCCCTTCGGCGGCCACTGCCGCGCTGTGGAACATGGCGTTCTCGGCCTCGCGGTTCATCACGATGATGCTGATGCGCCGGTTGGCCGGGCTGGCCGGGTCATTGCGGTCGAACGGCACGCTGGCCGCCAGGCCCTGGATGCGCAAGGTGCGGTCTTCGGGCAGGCCGCCGGCCATCAACTCGCGGCGCGAGGCGTTGGCGCGGTCGGCAGAAAGTTCCCAGTTGCTGTAACCGCGGTCGCCACCGCCGAACAAAGCAGTGTCGGTGTGGCCTTCAATCGTGAGGTGGTTGGGCACCTCGCGCAGCACGCCGCCAATTTCGCGCAGCAGCTCGCGCATGTAGGGCTGCACGCTGGCGCTGCCGCTGGCGAACATCGGGCGGCTCAGCTCATCGACGATCTGGATGCGCAAGCCGTCGCGGGTCATGTCCAGCTTGATCTGGCCCGACATGCCGGCCAGTTTGGCGTTGTTGATCAACGTGTCTTCAACCTTTTGCTTCAGCTCTTCGAGCTTGGCGGCCTCGGCCCGCATCTGCTCTGCGCGCAGCGCTTGCAGGTTGACGGTGCTGCGCGGCGCTTCGACATCGCCACGCTTGACCTGGCCGGCGCTGCGCGACAGGTCTTGCCCACCGCCCTTGACCAGGTGCGAGGCGTCGCCCGCGCCCGAGCCCGATTGCAGCAACGCCACTTTCAGCGGTGAATTGAAGTAGTCGGCAATGCCCTTCTTG
>JAYUHT010000483.1:0-3662 GCA_043766725.1 Burkholderiales bacterium
GGACGGCGGGCGCTTGACGGTGGACATCGACGACAAAGACGAAGTGCAACTGGACATCCAGCCGCCGAAGAAGGCCGACAAGGCGAAGTCGGAAACCACGGCGGTTTGAACTGCACGGTTTTGGCTTTTTCTCAACGGGCCCTTCGCGGGCCCGTTGTCATTCCGGCGCGGCGCCGGGGTTTTGCCGGTAGTAGCTGCGCAGTAGCGTGTAAAGCGCTGGGTAGCCCCCGTACAACTCGGCGCCGGCCACAAAGAAGTGTTCGCTGGCGACAGCGAAAAATTCTTCCGGCGCTTCAGCGCCATAGGGGTCGAGCAAGGTGTCGATGCCGGCGTCCACCTCTTCGCAGTGGCGCTCGTACTCGGTCATCAACACCTTCATCCAGTGCGCACACTCGGCGGCGCTGGGCAGCGGCGGCATGCCATCCATCTGGCCGTCGATGCGGTCGAGCACATGCGCGAATTCATGGATCACAACGTTGATCAAACGCCCTTCTGATTCGCCACCGTCTTGCACGTCGCGCCACGACAGCATCACTGGCCCGCCGTCGACCATCTCGCCGAGCACTTCGTCGTCGAACTCATGCACCACGCCGATGTCGTCTTCCACGCTGCGCCGCGCCCAGACCCGGTCGGGCTGGATGACGATGCCGATGAAGCTGGCGTAGGGCTCAAGGCCCCTGCGCAGCACCGGCAGGCAAGCCTGCGCGGCCACCGTGACCGCGATCTCATCGCTGATGTGCAGACCCTGTGCGCCGGTGAATTCCTTCTGGTCGAGAAACAGGCTGGTCAGGCGGCGCAACTCGGCCGCGTCGGCCCCGTCGCGCAGGGTCAGGAAGGGGTAGCGCTCCAGCGTGGCCTGCCACAGCGCGTCGGGAATGCGCCGACGCTCCAGCGCCGCACGCTCGCCGCGCGCGCGCCAGGCATGCAGCACGCCCTTGAGCGTCATGCCGGCACCGTGGCGTCGATGCGCGCGAAGCCGGCGCGCGTCCAGCGCAGCGCCTGGGCCCGTGGCGGTTCGGTGTCCAGGTCCCAATCGCTCAAGACATGCCTGAACACACCGGGCGCCAACTCGTGGCGGCCTGGCCGGTGGGTGTGGCCGTGCACCATGTGCGCAGCACCGGCCGCCCGCAACCACTGCAGGGCCGCAGCGTCGCTCACGTCAGCCCAGTCGGCCCAGTTGGTTTGGTTGTCCTGTGCATTGCGTTGTTTTCTCTCTTCACTGGCGTGGCGAATGGCCGCGGCCAGCGCGCGGCGTTCGGGCAGCGGCTTGGCCAGGAAGGCTTGCTGCCAGGCCGCGCCCCGCACCATGCGGCGAAAGGTTTGGTAGTCAAGATCAGCCAGACACAGCGCATCGCCATGCGTGAGCAAGGCCTGCTCACCGAACGCCTGCACGCACGTGGGGTCGTGCAGCAAAGTGCAGCCGCTGGCCTGGGCGAAGCCAGGGCCGGCCAGAAAGTCGCGGTTGCCAACCATGAAGTACAGCGGCACGCGCTGCGCCGCAACTTGCATCGCGCGCAGGCAACGCTGCTCGAAGGGCTCGGCCAGGCCGTCATCACCTACGCACAGTTCGAACAGGTCGCCCAGGATGAACATCGCGTCGGCGGTGGTGCTCGCCAGGTAGCGTTCAAACGCCGCCGTGGTGCGCGGCAGCGCTGCACTCAGGTGCAGATCTGAAATGAATTCCACGGCCTGGGTGGCCGAACCGAGTTGCAGCTCGGCCACCGCAGGGTCGCCAGCGCTGGCCTGGTGCATGACCCGCGCAGGCTATTCGGCCAGGGTGGCGCGTTCGATGCTGATCGCCTCAAGCGGCACATCGCCCATGCCGCCCCGGTTGCCGGTGGTCATGCGCTCGATGGCATCGACCACATCCTGGCCTTGCGTCACCTTGCCGAACACCGTGTAGCCCCAGCCGTTGGCAGACTCGCCAGTGAAGTTCAGGAAGTCGTTGTTCTTGGTGTTGATGAAGAACTGGCAGGTGGCCGAGTGCGGCGCCGAGGTGCGCGCCATGGCCACCGTGTAATGGTCGTTCTTCAGGCCGTTGCCGGCTTCATTGCGGATCGCTGCCTGCGTGGGTTTTTGATTCATCTGCGCATCGAAGCCGCCGCCCTGGATCATGAAGCCCTTGATCACACGGTGGAAGATGGTGCCGTCGTACTGGCCGGCGCGCACATAGTCAACGAAGTTCTGCACGCTCAGCGGGGCGCGCGCGTCGTCGAGTTCCAGCGTGATGTTGCCGGCGCTGGTGGCGATGTGTACGGTCTTGCTCATCTCATTTCTCCTGGGTTGCCTTGCGAATCACGATGGCGGTTTGCGGCACATGCTGCTGCGCGCCGCCACGGCCGGCCAGCGGCGCGGCCTTGATCTTGTCGACCACGTCCATGCCTTCGACCACGCGCCCGAACACGGCGTAGCCGTTGCCGTCACGCGAGTTGGCTTGATCTAGAAAGGCGTTGTCGACCACGTTGATGAAAAACTGCGCGGTGGCGGAATCGGGCACCGAGGTGCGCGCCATGGCCAGCGTGCCGCGCTGGTTGGTCAAGCCGTTGCGGCTTTCCAGCGCGATGGGTGCACGGGTGGGCTTTTCCTGCATGTCAGCGCCCATGCCGCCGCCCTGGATCATGAAGTTCTCGATCACGCGGTGGAAGATCGTGCCGTCGTAATGGCCGGCCTTCACGTAGGCCAGGAAGTTGGCCACGGTCTTGGGCGCTTTTTGTGCGTCGAGCTCGAGCACGATGTCGCCTTGGCTGGTGGCCAGGCGTACTTTCTGGGCCTGCGCGTGCGCCCCCATGGCCAAGGTCAGGGTCAACAACAACATCTTCAACAGCTTCATGACAGGCATACGCAGGTTCCTAACTTCAAGGTGGATGGGGCATTGTCAGGGGGCGCTGGCCGCTGGCTCGGGCAGACGCAGCACCTCGCGGGCCAGACGCAGCTTGCGCACCAAAGCGGCGTCGCGCCGCGGCAGCGGCACGTCTTGCCAGGTGGCCAGGGCCAGGCGCAGGTACACGTCGCCCAGGTTCTCGCGCGCGGCGTGGTGTGCGGGGTCGTTGCGCAGGGCCTGCTCCAGCGCCTGGCGGGCAGGGTGCAGGCGGCCCGCGGCGGCGTGCAGCACGGCCAGGTTGTTGTACGGGTCGGGCAGCTCCGGGAAGTCTTCACTCAAGCCTTGAAAGGCGGCCAGCGCTTCGCTATCGCGGCCCAGATCGGCCAGCACCACGCCGCGCAGGAAGCGCAATTCGGCGTCACGCGGGGCGGTGGCCAGGCCTTTGTCGAGCACGGCCAAGGCAGCGCCAATGTCGCCCGCACGTTGGGCGCGCTGCGCATCTTCCAGCACACCGGCTTGCGCCATGGGACAGGAAAGCGCGAGCATCAGGCCCAGGCCAGCAATCAGGTGCTTGCGGTTCAATTTGTGTGCTGCAGAAAGGGGGTGGGCTCTAGCGCACCATGGGGCAGGGTGCTTAGACGCTGTGGCTGCGATGCAAGGCGCGCCGCTATACTGATTTCATTCTAACGACGAGCGCTCGCGTCGTCGGCCTTCTACCCGTTGACCACCCTCTTTGCACGCTGCATGAACCGCAAGCAAGCGTGCATGAACCACTGAGATTGCCTGCCTGCCAATGAGCTTGCGCCTGTACAACACGCTGACCCGCCGCCTGGAGGATTTC
>JAYUHT010000484.1:0-9681 GCA_043766725.1 Burkholderiales bacterium
GGCAACTACGACCAGCTCTGGCTCACCACCAGCCTGCGCGGCATGGTCAGCGGCGTGCTGAAGGTGGAGGTGTTGAGCGAAGGCATTCACTCGGGCGACGCCAGCGGGCTGGTGCCGTCGAGCTTTCGCATCCTGCGCCAGGTGCTCGACCGGCTCGAAGACAGCGCCACCGGCCACTTGCTGCCGCAAAGCTTTCATTGCGAATTGCCGGCCGCGCGGCTGGCCCAGGCGCAGGCCACGGCGGCGATTCTGCAAGACGAGGTGCACAAACGCTTCCCCTGGGCCTGCGGTGCCGACGGTGGCCCGGTGCTGCCCACCACCACCGACCCGGTGCAGGCGCTCATCAACCGCACCTGGCGCCCCACGCTGAGCGTGACGGGCGTGGAAGGTTTCCCTGAATTGGCCAGCGCCGGCAACGTGCTGCGGCCCTACACCGCGTTCAAGTTGAGCCTGCGCCTGCCGCCGCTGGTGGATGGGCACGAGGCCTCGCAGAAACTGAAGGCCCTGCTCGAAGACAACGCGCCGTATAACGCCAAGGTGACTTTCCACCCCGACGGCCGCGCCGGCGCGCTGGGCGCCACGGGCTGGAACGCGCCCGAACTGGCGCCGTGGCTGGAGCAGGCACTGAATGCGTCATCACAAGCGCAGTTCGGTGCGCCGGTGGGCTACATCGGCCAGGGCGGCACGATTCCGCTGATGAGCATGCTGCAGCGCGGCTTCCCCCAGGCGCAGATGATGGTTTGCGGCGTGCTGGGGCCGAAGAGCAACGCGCACGGGCCGAATGAATTCCTGCACGTGCCCTATGGCAAGCGGCTCACCGCCGCGGTGGCGCAGGTGATGGCGGCTTGCCCGTGATGTGCAGTGTTCAATACTGCGTGGAACTTAAAAAACCGATGGATTGGGACGTCTGGCTAGGAGCGTGGGCGGCAGAAGTCGTCGAAGCGAAACGTGCGAAAACCGAGTACCGCTTGGTAGCACTGACAAGCCCAGGGTGGTTCCCCTGGGCGCAGGCGGTGATACCGAGCGGTGCCGGTTTCTGGCGCGTTGCAGCCGACGTCCTTCTGCCGCCCACGCTCCTAAGCGCACAACCACAGCGATGCCCGGTGGCATCGCGAGGATTTGCAACGACGCCAGGCGGCCCAAGGCGCGGCTTTTTGTTCCATGCAGTGTTGAACACTGCACTAGAAGGTAAAGCCATTCGTTATGGCCTGGCCCGACATCGGCTCCAGCAGCGTTAACAGCGGCTTGAGTGGGCGGTAGCGCAAGGCCACCTTGGTGGCGTAGGTGAAGAAGCGCGGCAGGTCTTGGGCATAACCGGGCTTGCCGTCGCGGTGCTTCAAGCGGCAGAAGATGCCCAGCACCTTCAGGTGGCGTTGCAGGCCCATCCATTCAAGCGCGCGCCAGAACTCGCCGAAATCTTGCGCCATCGTCTCCCCCAGCGGCACGCCGGCTTTCTTCGCCGCTTCCCAGTAGCGCACGGTCCAATCCAGCTCGCGCTCTTCGTCCCACGAGATGAAGGCATCGCGCAGCAGGCTGGCCATGTCGTAAGTGGGCGGGCCGGCCACGGCGTCTTGGAAGTCGAGGATGCCCGGGTTGGGCTCGCACACCATCAGGTTGCGCGGCATCCAGTCGCGGTGCACCGCCACCATGGGCTGGGCCAGGGCGCTGTCGATGAGCAAGGCGCACAGGCGCTGCCATGTTTGCTGCTGCTTGTCGTTCCAGGTGATGTTGAATTCGCGCTGCACGCACCACTGCGCGAACAGATCGAGTTCGCGTTGCAGCAGCGCGGCGTCATACGGCGGCAGGCCGGCATGGGGCACCTGCACTTGAAACCGCACCAGGGCGCTCACCGCCTGGCGCATCAGCGCGTCGGCCTCGCTGGTGCTGGCGTGCTGCAGGCGCTTGAGGTACAGCTCGTTGCCCAGGTCGCTGAGCAGCAAGAAGCCTTGCGCGGCATCGCTGGCAAACACGGTGGGCGCATGCAGGCCGGCGCGGTTGATGCGCCGCGCCATGTCGACGAACGGGCGCACGTCTTCTTGCGGCGGCGGTGCGTCCATGATGATGAAGCTGGTGCCGGCGGCACCGTGCACGCGCAGGTAGCGGCGAAAGCTGGCGTCGGCCGATGCCGGGGCCAAGGTGTCTGGGCGCAGGCCATGCTGCGGGCCGATGTGCGCCAGCCAGGCGGTGAAGGCTTCACGGCGCTGGGCGTCGGGCCAAGGGACGGTGTGTTGCATGCGCGGGCCCGCGGCGGGGCCGGCGAGTCGGTCGTTGGATAATCGATTTTACAAATTGCGCCGGTCGCAGCGCCCATTGAACCGCCCGCGCGTTGCGCGCACCCCTGCCCTTGCACACCACGCAGCAACACCGGCCCATGTATCAATCTCCGTGCTTCGCACTGCGGTATTCGCCTTGGGGGCGGCCCGGCGGTCTCATGCGCCCCCCTGAATGGCCCGCTCGCCAAGCCGCCTGCGCACTGGCGGCTTGCGCCTGCATGGGCCAGGCGGCCTTGGCGCAAGTGGCGCCACCGGCACCCGCACAGGTGCCGGTGCCAGAGGCCTTGCCACGCCTGCGCCTGAGCCCAACGCTGGCGCCACCGGCGCGCGGCGCGGCCGCTGCCAGCTCACCCGTGGTGGTGCAGGCCAGCGAGCTGCGCACCCAGCCGGATCGCGACCTGGTGGCGCAGGGTGATGTCGAGCTGCGCCGCGCCGGCACGGTGCTGCGCGCCGACACGCTGAATTACGACCAGGCGCAAGACCGCGCCACGGCGCGTGGCCACGTGCGCATCAGCCGCGACGGCTCGGTTTACAGCGGGCCGGAGTTGCAGCTCACCTTGGGCCGCTTCGAAGGCTTTTTCCTGCAACCCGACTATGAGTTTGCGCGCACCGGCGCCGGTGGACATGCCGCGCGCATCGACTTCATCGACAGCGGCCGTTCCGTGGCGCACCAGGCCACCTACACCAGTTGCGCGCGCGATGGCACCGGCACGCCCGACTGGTTGCTCAGCGCCGACAAGGTGACCATGAACATCCCGGCCAACGAAGGCATTGCTCAGGGCGCGGTGCTGCGCTTCCTGGGCGTGCCGATCCTGGCCCTGCCGAGCCTGAGCTTCCCGATCAACAACGAGCGCAAGTCGGGCTGGCTGCCGCCAAACGTTAACCTGGACAGCCGCAGCGGCCTGGACGTGGCGGTGCCCTACTACTGGAACATCGCGCCCAACCGCGACGCCACCATCACGCCCAAGATCGCCACCCGGCGCGGCGCCGGCTTGATGGGCGAGTACCGCTACCTGGAGCCAGCCTACGCCGGCAGCGTGACGCTGGACACCCTGCCCTACGACCGCGCCGCAGGGCGCGCGCGTTGGGCCACGCTGTGGACGCACGACAGCAGCTTGCTGCCGCGCACGCGCTTTGGTGCCAGCGTGGAGCGCGTGTCGGATGACGACTGGTGGAAGGACTTCCCGCGCGCCCACGTCGCCACCACACCGCGCCTGCTGCCCAGCCGCTTTGAGGTGCAACGCGACCTGGGCCGCGGCGCGCTCGACCTTGATGTTTACGCGCAACTGCACTACTGGCAGGTGCTGCAAAACCTGGCCAACCCGGTGATCGCGCCCTACCAGCGCAGCCCGCAACTCGGCGTGCGCGCCGCGCGGCGGCTGGACAACGGCTTCGAGTGGACGGCGCAGACCGAGGTGAACCGCTTCACGCTGAGCGACGACGCGCCGGCGCTGGGCGGCGCCACGCCGCGGCCCGAGGGCTGGCGCTGGCATGGCCTGGCCGCGTTGTCGCGGCCGTGGCGTGACAGCGGCGCGTGGCTGGTGCCACGCCTGCAACTCAACGCCGCCAGCTATGCCACCGACCAGGCGATGGCCGACGGCCGGCGCCACGCCACGCGGCTGATTCCCACTTTGAGCATCGACACCGGCCTGGAACTGGAGCGCCAGACGCGCTGGCAAGGTCGTGACTTTCGTCAAACGTTAGAGCCGAGACTGCTGTACGTGAACACGCCTTACCGGGCGCAGAGCAACTTGCCCAACTTCGATTCGGCGGGCAAGGACTTCAACCTCTCGTCGATCTATTCCGAGAACAGCTTTTCGGGCGTGGACCGGGTGTCCGACGCGCACCAGTTCACCGCCGGCGTGAGCACCAGGCTGCTCGATGCCACCACCGGCGCCGAGGCGCTGCGGTTGTCGGCCGTGCAACGCTATTTGCTGCGCGAGCAGCGCATCACGCCCGAGGGCGACACCTTCACGCGCAAGTGGTCGGACCTGCTGTTGCTGGGGTCGAGCAATGTGTTGCCGCACGTGGCGCTGGACGTGGCGATGCAGTACAGCCCCGACCTGGCACGCCCGGCGCGCTCCATCATCGGCGTGCGCTACACCCCGGCCCCGTTCCAGACCTTCAACGCCAGCTACCGCCTGGCGCGCGGCCTGAGCGAGCAGATCGACCTGGGCTGGCAATGGCCCGTGTACCGCGGCAACCCGGCCAGCGCCAAGGGCTGCACCGGCACGCTGTACGCCGTGGGCCGGCTGAACTACAGCCTGCGCGACAGCCGCATCACCGACTCCGTGGCCGGCGTCGAATACGATTCGGGCTGCTGGATCGCGCGCGTGGTGGCCGAGCGCACCTCCACCGGCCGCAGCGAAGCCACCACGCGGCTGCTGTTGCAGCTTGAACTGGTGGGCCTGTCGCGCCTGGGCTCCAACCCGCTGAAGGTCTTGAAGGACAATATCCCCGGCTACCGACTGCTGCGCGATGACCGTTCCGACGCCGCGCCTGCCCACCCCTATGACTGAAGCTTTTAGATTCCTTGCGCGCGCGTTCACGGCGTGCGTGTTGTTGGGCACCGTGGCCACTGCGCTGGCCCAAGGCGTGCGCAGCGGCGACTACATCGTGGCCGTGGTCAACACCGAGCTCGTCACCGCCGGCGAAGTGGCGCTGCGCGTGGCGCGGGTGCGCGAGCAGGCCGCGCGCGGCGGCCCGCGCCTGCCGGCGGAGGCCGAACTGCGCCAACAGGTGCTCGACGCTTTGATCGACGAGCGCGTGCTCACCACTTTCGCGCGCGACAGCGGCGTGCGCATCGAAGAGCCCGAGGTTGACCGTGCCGTGCAGGGTGCGGCCGCGCAGAACCAATTGACCGTGGCCCAGCTGCGCGAGCGGCTGAAGGATGAAGGGCTGGACATGCCGCGCTTTCGCAACAATTTGCGCGACCTGTTGATGGTGGAGCGGGTGCGCGAGCGCGAGGTCGGGCTGCGCATCCGGGTCAGCGATGAAGACATCGACCGCTACCTGGCCGCACAAGCCGCGGCCAGTGGGCGCCAGTCCGAACTGAACATCGCGCAGATACTGGTCACCGTGCCCGAAGGTGCCGCGCCGGATGTGGTGCAACAGCGCCGCGCGCGCACCGAGCAGGCCCTGGCGCGGGTTCGTGCCGGCGAG
The DNA here is from genome assembly GCA_043766725.1 of Burkholderiales bacterium. Taxonomy (GTDB): domain Bacteria; phylum Pseudomonadota; class Gammaproteobacteria; order Burkholderiales; family Burkholderiaceae_C; genus Rubrivivax. The sequence continues at coordinate 5,436 of JAYUHT010000484.1, forward strand.
AGTTTTGAGACCGTGGCGCGCGAGATGTCGCAAGACGGCAACCGCGAAGCCGGCGGCGTGATTGGCCTGCGGCCGGCCGAGCGGTTGCCCGACGCCTTCGTCGCTGCCGTGCAGACGCTGAAGGACGGCGAAGTCGCGGCCAGCCTGCTGCGCACCGGCGCCGGTTTTCACGTGCTCAAGCTGATCGAGCGCCGCCAGCCCGATGCCACGCGCATCACGCAAACCCGCGCGCGGCACCTGCTGCTGCGTGTCTCGCCCCAGCTCAGCGCCGACGTGGCGTCGCGGCGCTTGAATGAATACAAGGCGCAGATCGAGTCCAAGCGCAAGACCTTCGAAGAGCTGGCGCGCCAGCATTCCGAAGACGGTACGGCCAGCCTCGGCGGCGACCTGGGCTGGGCCGGCCCCGGGCAATATGTGCCCGAATTCGAAGAGGCGCTGAACCGCTTGCCCACGGGCGGCTTGTCGGAGCCGGTGGTGTCGCGCTTCGGCGTGCACTTGATCCAGGTGATGGAGCGGCGCGAGACCAAGCTCGAACCCAAACAGGTGCGTGAACAGGCCCGCAGCATCTTGCGCGAGCAGAAGTTCGAGCCCGCCTACCTCGAATGGACGCGTGAGCTGCGCGCGCGCGCCTACATCGAGCTGCGCGAGCCGCCGCAGTAAGCACGGCCGCCAGCGTGGCTCACATCGCCCGCAAGCGCTTCGGGCAACACTTCCTGGTTGACCGCGGCGTCATCCACGACATCGTTCGCGCCATTGCGCCGCAGCCGGGCCAGGCGCTGGTGGAAATCGGCCCCGGCCTGGGCGCGTTGACGCACGGCCTGCTGGAGCAACCGGGCCAGCGGCTGACCGTGATCGAGCTCGACCGCGACCTGGCCGCGCGCTTGCGCCCGAACCAACGGCTCGATGTCATCGAAGCTGACGTGCTAAAGGTCGACTTCACCGCCCTGGCCACGCGCCTGGGCCAGCCGCTGCGGGTGGTGGGCAACCTGCCCTACAACATCTCAACGCCGATCCTGTTCCACCTGCTGGGCAGTGCGGCCCACATTGCCGACCAGCACTTCATGCTGCAACGCGAAGTGGTGATGCGCATGGTGGCCACGCCGGGCGACAAAGACTTCGGGCGCCTGAGCGTGATGCTGCAATGGCGCTACGCCATGGAGTTGGTGCTCGACGTGCCGCCACAGGCCTTTGAGCCGCCACCGCGCGTGCATTCGGCCGTGGTGCGCATGGTGCCGCTGGCGGATGCGCTGGCGCCGCCCTTGCTGGCCGAACTGGTGGCGGTGGCGTTTTCGCAGCGGCGCAAGTTGCTTCGCCACAGCCTGGGGCGCTGGCTCGAAGCGCGCCAGTTCAACGGCAGGTTTGACTTGCAGCGCCGCGCCGAAGAGGTGCCCGTGGCCGAGTACCTCGCCCTGGCGCGAGCGGTTGACGCCAACACCCCGACCAACCAATAAAAACGGCCCCGAAGGGCCGTTTTTTGTTGCTGAGATCGTGCGCCGTTTCAGGCCGCGTTCAGCCACATGGCGGTGTCAAACGCACTGCTCATCAGCGGCATGTTCATGCCGAAGTTCGGATTGGTTCCGTTCTTCGGTACGGCCACTTTTGGCGCCGGCTTTTCCACCACTGCTTGGGTCATCTCCGCCCGTTCCCACGACCCGATTTCAAGGGAACGGGCTACTGAAAAGAATAGAAACACCTGAATGGTATTCGTCGTTCCGCCCAGAAGTCTGCCGCGTCGCGGAAGACGTCGAGCAACTGCTCGCGGGCCTCGCGGTCGAAGCGCGGGTTGTCGGGCAACTGCTCGAGCACCACGACGAAGCCGCTTTGCGGCCCGGCCTTGTGCACGGCATCGGTCATGCAGTCGTACAAGGCGTCGAGGTTCTTGCCGAAGTGGGCCGGGAACAAAAAGGCCTGGGCAATGCCATCGAGGACGTCTTGTTTGGTCTGGGTCTGGCCCAGGTTGGCATACAAGAAATGCTGGTGATGACTTTGCGCGGCCCCCATCAGGTCTTCAACCCGGTACGCCCGGATTGCCTGAACAATGTTGGGACGGACAGTCTGCAATTGCATGGTCGCGTTCCTCCTCCAAGTAAAAAGAATCGGCTCAATCTGCCTACGGCACGATGCGGCTGAAGCTCGCATAGTGGTCGGCGGTGTAGTAACAAGCTTCGGGCTGCGTGGCCACCTTGCCGCCGCAAACGATGCGCCGCGCTCCGCGGCTGCGCTCACCCGGCGTGGGCACGGTGTACTCGCGATAAAAGCCGCGCTGGTGGGCCGGCAGGATGCGTTCGCGGTTGCCGAACACGACCCCGTCTTTGGTGTGTGCGAATGGCCCGCCGCTGCGGATCAAAGCTTCGGTGCGCTGGGCCTGCACTGGCAGGTTGGCCAACGGCACCGTGGCCACACCCGCGCCCGAATCCTTGCCCTGGGCCAGGCCGCCGAATGCCAAAGTTCCCGCAAATATGAAGGCAAGCACTAACTTAGTTAATGTCCGCCCGTTGGCGCTAGAACAAAGCATGTCCACGGGAATACCCTTAAAACTGAAGGCGCGATGCTACCTGACCCGCGCAAAAAGCTCAAGCCCAAGCCCCGGGAATTGCCCAGTAAATAAGCATGCAAGTGCATGCTCACACCTAGCAAAAATCAGAACACCAATAGGTTTCTATTTTTTTGCTGCAATGCAATCAGGTTTATACCCGCGCTTGGGGGTTGCGCCTGTGGGCGTGCACCGTTTCAGCGCGCGGCATTGGCGTCGGCGACGGTCAACGCGGTCATGTTGATGATGCGCCGCACTGTGGTGGACGGGGTCAGGATGTGCACCGGCTTGGCCGCGCCGAGCAACACCGGGCCGATGGCGATGCCCCCGCCTGCCGCCGTTTTGAGCAGGTTGTAAGCAATGTTGGCGGCGTCGATGTTGGGCAGCACCAGCAAATTGGCTTCGCCTTGCAGCGTGCTGCGCGGCATGGTTTCGGCGCGGAAGTTCGCATCCAGCGCACAGTCGCCGTGCATCTCGCCGTCAACTTCCAGCCACGGTGCGCGCGCGCGAATCAACGCCAAGGCGTCGCGCATCTTCACTGCCGAGGGCAGGTTGCTGGAGCCGAAATTGGAGTGCGACAGCAACGCCGCCTTGGGCTCGATGCCGAAGCGCTTCAACTCCTCGGCCGCCATCACGGTGATCTCGGCCAGCTCTTTCGCATCGGGGTCGGCGTTGACGTGGGTGTCGACCAAGAACACCTGGCGCCCGGGCAAGATGAGCCCGTTCATGCAGGCATAGGTGCACACGCCTTCGCGCTTGCCGATGACCTGGTCGATGTGCGCCAGGTGCATGGCGGTGCTGCCCCAGGTGCCGCAGACCATGCCATCAGCCTGGCCCTTGTGCAGCAGCATGGCGCCAATGAGCGTGAGCCGCCGGCGCATTTCGATCTTGGCGAACTGCGCCGTCACGCCCTGGCGCTCCATCATGCGGTGGTAGGTTTGCCAGAAGTCGTGGTAGCGCTCGTCATGGTCGGTGTTGACAACATCGAAGTCGCGCCCCAGCGCCAGGCGCAGGCCGAACTTCTCAACGCGCGCGGCAATCACGTCCGGGCGGCCGATCAGCGTGGGCCGGGCCAGGCCCTCGTCGCACACCACCTGCACCGCGCGCAGCACGCGCTCTTCTTCGCCTTCGGCATAGACCACGCGCTTGGCCACGGCTCGCTTGGCCAGGTTGAAGATCGGCTTCATCGTCGTGCCCGAGGCGTAGACGAACGTCTGCAGCTTGTCGCGGTAGGCCTGCATGTCGGCGATCGGCCGCGCGGCCACGCCCGAGGCCGCCGCCGCAGCGGCCACGGCCGGCGCAATCTTCATCATCAGGCGTGGGTCGAACGGCTTGGGGATCAGGTATTCCGGCCCGAAGCTGAGATCCGCACCCACATAGGCCGCCGCCACCACCTCGCTTTGTTCGGCCTGGGCCAGTTCGGCAATCGCATGCACCGCGGCGATCTCCATCGCCTCGGTGATGGTGGTGGCGCCGCAGTCGAGCGCGCCGCGGAAGATGTACGGGAAGCACAGGACGTTGTTGACCTGGTTCGGGTAGTCGGTGCGGCCGGTGGCCATGATGGCCGCGCGGCCGATCATCTTCGCGTTGGCCAACCCGACGCCCGAGATCTCGCCCGAAGAAGTTGCAGCGGTGCGCGACGACGCCATCGTCGCCACCGGGCGCACCGACTACCCGAACCAGGTCAACAACGTCCTGTGCTTTCCGTACATC
>JAYUHT010000485.1:0-3651 GCA_043766725.1 Burkholderiales bacterium
GCGGCCACCGCCGTGTCTTGATCCGACAGCACCATCACCGCGGCCGAGCCGATGAAGCAGCCATAGGGTTGCAAGGTGTCAAAGTCAAGCGGAACGTTAGCCAGGCTGGCCGGCAGGATGCCACCCGAGGCGCCACCGGGCAAATAGGCATACAGCGTGTGTCCGTCTCGCATGCCGCCGCAGAATTCAGTGATCAACTCGTTCAGGGTGATGCCGGCCGGCGCCAGCTTCACACCCGGGCTGTTCACCCGGCCCGAGACCGAAAACGAAAGCAGCCCCTTGCGGCCATTGCGGCCCTGGGCGGCGAACCACTCGCCCCCTTTTTCAAGCAGCTCGCGCACCCAGTACAGGGTTTCGAAGTTGTGTTCCAGCGTCGGGCGGCCGAACAAGCCCACCTGCGCCACATAGGGCGGGCGCAGGCGCGGCATGCCACGCTTGCCTTCGATCGACTCGATCATGGCCGACTCTTCACCGCAGATGTAGGCGCCCGCGCCGCGGCGCAGCACCACCTCGGGCATGCCGGGGTAAGGCGGCTGGGCGCGCAGCTTGGCCAGTTCGGCTTCAAGCAAGGCGCGGCAAGCGTGGTACTCGTCGCGCAGGTAGACGTAGATTTTGGCAATGCCCACTGCCCAAGCCGCGATCAACATGCCTTCAACAAAGCGGTGCGGGTCGCGTTCGAGGTAGTAGCGGTCTTTGAAGGTGCCGGGCTCGCCTTCGTCGATGTTCACCGCCATCAGCCGCGGCGCCGCTTCGCTGCGCACGATGCGCCACTTGCGCCCGGCCGGGAAACCGGCACCACCCAGGCCGCGCAGGCCGGAATCTTCCATCGTCTTGATGACCGACTCGACATCGAGCTGGCCGGCAATGCATTGCTTGAGCAGCCGGTAGCCGCCCTGGGCGCGGTAGGCGTCCAGGTCGATATAACTTTCGCTTGCAGCGGTCACCTTGCCCGCCTGCACCTTGGCCACCACCGCTTCGCACGTGGCGTGCGCCACGGCATGCTGGCCCACGGCCACGGCAGGGGCTTGCTCGCAGCGGCCAATGCACGGCGCCGCAAGCACGCGCACGCCTGCGCCGAGCAAGGCCGGCAAGCGCTTGAGTAGGTCTTGCGCGCCGGCCATTTCGCAGGACAGGCTCTCACACACACGCACCGTGAGCGCGGCGGGCGCAGCCTGGTTCTCCTTCACCACATCGAAGTGGTGATAGAAGCTGGCCACTTCGTACACCTCGGTCTGCGCCAGGCTCATTTCACTGGCCAGCGCCGCCAGGTGGCGGGCGCTCAGGTGGCCGTAGCAGTCTTGCAAGCGGTGCAGGTGCTCGATCAATTGGTCGCGCGCGCGGCTGGCCGTGCCGAGCAACTGCTGCACTTCGGCCAGTGCCACCGGCTCGACCGTGCGGCCCTTGGGCGCGCTGCGTTTGCGTTGGCGCGCGGCCGCGGCGTCAACGATGGGAATGCTGATCTTGTTCATCGCTTAACCAGGTTTCTCGTTCTCAAACCGCGCCCTCGGTGCGCAGCGCAGCAACTTCTTCAACGCTGAAACCCAGTTGCGCCAAGACTTCTTCAGTGTGTTCGCCCAGTAGCGGCGAGCGCGTGACCACGGTGGGGCTGTCTGAAAGCTTGATCGGGTTGCCCACGGTGAGGTATTTGCGGCGCGTGGGGTGGTCGACTTCCACCACCGTGCCGCTGGCGCGCAGCGCGGGCTCGTTGGCGATCTCTTTCATGGAAAGAATCGGCCCGCAGGGAATGTCGTACTGGTTCAGCACGTCCATGGCCGCAAACTTGTCCAGCGTCATGGTCCATTTTTCAATGCGCGCGAAGATGGGCTTCAAGTGCAGCAGCCGCGCTTGCGGCGTGGCGTACGCTTCATCGTCCACCCATTCGGGCTCGCCGATCACCTTGCAAATGGCCGGCCACACCGCGGCCTGGGTGATGAAGTAGATGTAGGCGTTGGGGTCAGTCTCCCAACCCTTGCAGCGCAAGATGGAACCCGGCTGGCCACCACCCGAGGCATTGCCGGCGCGGGGCACGGCGTTGCCAAATTTGCCGTCCGGGTATTGCGGGTACTCGTGCATGGTGTGGGTGCGCTCCAGGCGCTGCTGGTCGCGCAGCTTCACGCGGCACAGGTTCAGCACGGCGTCTTGCATCGGCGCCAGCACCTGCTGGCCGCGGCCGCTGTGGGTGCGCTGGTACAGCGCGGCGACGATGCCCAACGCCAGATGCAAGCCGGTGCCACTGTCACCAATCTGCGCGCCCGTCACCAAGGGCGGGCCATCGTCAAAACCCGTGGTGGACGCCGCGCCGCCAGCGCATTGCGCCACGTTCTCGTAGACCTTGCACTGCTCATACGGCCCGGGCCCGAAGCCCTTCACACTGGCCACGATCATGCGCGGGTTGATGGCTTGAATATGCTCCCACGTGATGCCCATGCGCTCCAGCGCACCGGGTGCGAAGTTTTCCACCAGCACGTCGCAAGTCTTGATCAACCTGTCGAGAACAGCCAGGCCGCTGCAGCGCTTGGTGTTGATGGTGATCGAGCGCTTGTTGTGGTTCAGCATGGTGAAGTACAGGCTGTCCACGCCGGGAATGTCGCGCAACTGGCCGCGCGTGGCGTCGCCCTCGCCCGGGCGCTCCACCTTGATCACCTCGGCGCCGAGCCAGGCCAGCAACTGGGTGCAGGTGGGGCCCGACTGCACATGCGTGAAGTCGAGGATTCGAACGCCCTTCAAGGCCTTGGTCATGGTTGCGTCCTACGTCTTGGCGGCGAGCTGGCTTTCGAGATCGGCCAGGCGCTTACGCAAGGCGCGGTCTTCGTTGAAGCGCAGCGTTTCGTCGCGGATCACCGAGCCAATTGCAACCACCTTGCCATCAGCGCCAAACAGCATGGACACAGTGAAAGCGATCGACATCGCCTGGCCCGCCTTGTTCACCGCCGGCACGCGCAGCAAATCAGCGCCATAGCGGGTGATGCCGGTGGCCATGGTCTTGTGATAACCCTCCCAGTGGCGGCCGCGCAGGCGTTCGGGAATGATGAGGTCTAGCGATTGACCCAAGGCTTCGGCCTCGGTGAAGCCGAAGATGCGTTGCGCGGCGGCGTTCCACAGCACGATCGCACCTGCTGCGTTGCACACCACCACGGCGTCGCCCATACCGGCGACAAGTGCTTTGAAGTCGATCTCAGTGGCCATGGCTAACCCTTGGGTGAGGCTGAAGAAACAGCGGCGCCACTCGGGCGCCGCTGTCATGCACAGGCCGAATGCTAACGGCCGCTGCTCACTGCTTAAACGGCCTTGGCAGCATGTGCCGCGGCAATGCCTTCTTTGCTGTAGCCCAGCTCGGCCAGCACTTCATCGGTGTGCTCACCGAGCAGCGGCGAGCCGGTGACTTCAACCTTCATGTCGCTGAACTTGATGGGGCTGCCCACCGTGAGGTAGGGGCCGCGCGCCTTGTGCTGCACTTCAACGATGGTGCCCGATGCACGCAGCGACGGGTCGACCGACAGCTCTTTCATCGACATGACAGGCGCGCAAGGGATGTCGAACTTGCGCAGGATGTCCACCGCTTCGAACTTGGTCTTGTCCTGCAGCCATTCTTCGATGGTGGCGAAGATGGCCGTGATGTGCGGCTGACGCGCCTTGGGTGTCATGTACAGC
>JAYUHT010000486.1:0-3650 GCA_043766725.1 Burkholderiales bacterium
GCCGCCACCAAGCTGGTCATCGCCGGGGCGAGCGGGCGCATGGGCCGCATGCTCATTCACGCCGCACTGAACCACACCGGTTGCACGCTGCACGGTGCGCTCGACATGCCCGGCAGCGCTGGCTTGGGGCAAGACGCCGCCAGCGGCCTGGGTGCGGCCAGCGGCGTGCTGATCAGCAGCGACGCGCACCAGGCGCTGGCCGGCGCCGATGTGTTGATCGACTTCACCCGCCCCGAAGGCACGCTGACGTACCTGGCGGCGTGCCGGGCGCTGGGCGTGCGCGTGGTCATCGGCACCACCGGCTTCAGCGCCGAACAAAAGAGCGTCATCGCCGAGCATGCGCGGCACATCGGCATCGTCATGTCACCCAACATGGGCGTGGGCGTGAACGTCATGATCAAGCTGCTGGCCGTGGCCGCGCAGGCCCTGGCCGCGGGCTATGACGTCGAGGTCATCGAAACTCACCACCGGCACAAGGTTGACGCCCCCAGCGGCACCGCGCTGGCACTGGGCGACGCCGTGGCCCGGGCGCAGGGCCGCGAGCTGAAAGACTGCGCCGTGTATGCCCGCGAAGGCCACACCGGCGAGCGCTTGGCCGGCAGCATCGGCTTTGCCAGCATCCGCGGCGGCGACGTGGTGGGCGACCACACCGTGCTGTTCGCCGGCACCGGCGAGCGCATCGAGATCACGCACAAAGCGTCGAGCCGCGAAGGCTATGCCCAGGGCAGCCTGCGCGCGGCGGCTTACCTCATGCTGCATGGCCCCGGCCTGTACGGCATGAACGACGTGCTGGGCCTGTAGCAGCGCGCCGTGCAAGGCCTGGCCGAGTTCTGGCAGCAAACTGACGGCGTGGGCCGGGCGGTGGCGCTGCTGCTGCTGCTGATGTCGGTCTCGGCTTGGGTCGTGATTTTGTGGAAGGGCTGGGTGCTGCGCCGTGCAGGCGCCGACGTTGAACGCGCCGTGGCGGCATTCTGGGACGCGGCGGATTTGTCCGCTGGACGCGAACGTTTGGCCGCGCTCGACCGCGAAAAGGTGCTCACCCCTTTGCTCGACGCCGCCACGCGCCAAGCCCCCAGCGGCACGCTGGAAACCAGCGCCAAGCTCGAATCGCAGCTCACCCGCCGCCTGCGCGACGCCCTGCACCAAGGCCTGGCCCACCTGCAATACGGCCAGGTGCTGCTGGCCAGCATCGGCAGCACCGCGCCGTTCATCGGCCTGTTCGGCACCGTCTGGGGCATCTACCACGCGCTGGCCGGCATTTCAGCGGCGGGCAGCATCACCATCGAGAAGGTGTCGGGCCCGGTGGGTGAGGCGCTGATCATGACCGCCGCCGGCCTGGCCGTGGCCATTCCCGCCGTGCTGGCCTACAACCTCTATGGCAAGTGGGTGGCCGCGGCCGAGGCCGAGCTCGAAGGCTTCGCGCACGACCTGCGCGAGATGGTGCTCGACAACACCAGCCGCTAACCGGAGCTTGCATGGCATTCGGCCGACTCGAACGCGCCGCCGGCACGCAGCCGATGAGCGAGATCAACATGACGCCGCTGATCGACGTGATGCTGGTGCTGCTGGTGATCTTCATGATCACCGCGCCGCTCATGACCAGCAGTCTGAAGCTCGAGCTGCCCAAGACCGAAGGCGCGCGCCCGAGTGACGCGCCGGCGTTCATCGCCATCGGCCTGAACCCGCAGGGCCAGGCCTTCGTGGGCGACGTGGCGGTCGACAAGGCTCAACTCGTGGCGCGCATCCGCGAGGCCGCGCAGCGCAACCCGCAGACCGAAGTGCACTTGCGCGCTGACCAAAGCGTGCCCTACGGCCGCGTGGCTGAACTCATCGGTTGGGTGCAGGACGGCGGCCTGACCCGCATCGGTTTCGTCACCGAAAGCAGCGCCGCAAAGTAGCCGCTGGGAGGCGAAAAACCGCCTCCTACAATCGGCCCGATGAACGAGAAATACGCCCCGTCTGAAGTCGAAACCCAGGCCCAGGCGGCCTGGCGCGCCGCTGATGCCTACCGCGTGCGCGAAGACGCGAGCAAGCCCAAGTACTACGCCTGCTCCATGCTGCCCTACCCCAGCGGCAAGCTGCACATGGGCCATGTGCGCAACTACACCATCAACGACATGCTGACGCGCCAGTTGCGCATGCGCGGCTTCAATGTGTTGATGCCCATGGGCTGGGATGCGTTCGGCCTGCCGGCCGAAAACGCGGCCATGAAGAACAAGGTGCCGCCGGCGAAGTGGACCCACGACAACATCGCGCACATGAAGGGCCAGATGCAGGCCATGGGGCTGGCCATCGACTGGAGCCGCGAGGTCACCACTTGCTCGCCCGACTACTACAAGTGGAACCAGTGGCTGTTCCTGAGGATGCTGCAAGCCGGCATCGCCGAGCGCCGCACCCAGGTGGTGAACTGGGACCCGGTGGACCTGACCGTGCTGGCCAACGAACAGGTGATCGACGGGCGCGGCTGGCGCAGTGGCGCCCTGGTTGAGAAGCGTGAGATCCCGGGCTACTACCTGAAGATCACGCAATACGCCGACGAATTGCTCGACCACACCGTGAATCACCTCGACGGTTGGCCCGAGCGCGTCAAGCTGATGCAGCAGAACTGGATCGGCAAGAGCGAGGGCGTGCGCTTCGCCTTCCCGCATGACATTCGCGCCAACGATGGCGAGTTGATCCAGGGTGGGCGGATGTACGTGTTCACCACGCGCGCCGACACCATCATGGGCGTCACCTTCTGCGCCGTCGCCCCCGAGCACCCGCTGGCCACGCATGCGGCGCTGGGCAACCCGGCGCTGGCGGCTTTCATCGAACGTTGCAAGCAAGGCGGCACCACCGAGGCCGAACTGGCGTTGCGCGACAAGGAAGGTCTGCCCACCGGCTTGCAGGTGACGCACCCGCTCAGCGGCCAGAGCGTGGATCTGTGGGTGGGCAACTATGTGCTCATGGGCTATGGCGACGGCGCCGTGATGGGCGTGCCCGCGCACGATGAGCGCGACTTTGCCTTTGCGCGCAAATACGGCCTGGCCATCAATCAAGTCGTTGCCGTGGCAGGGCAGGCCTTCAGCGACCAAACCTGGACCGACGCCAACACCGACAAAGCGCACGGCGTGGCCGTCAACTCCGGCAAGTACAACGGTCTGAATCACCAGGCCTGCGTCGACGCCGTGGCCGCCGACCTGGCCGCGCAGGGCCTGGGCGAGAAGAAGACCACCTGGCGTTTGCGCGACTGGGGTGTGAGCCGCCAGCGTTACTGGGGCACTCCGATCCCGATGATTCACTGCCCGGCTTGCGGCGTGCTGCCCGTGCCCGAAGCCGACCTGCCCGTTGTATTGCCTGAAGACCTTATTCCCGATGGCTCCGGCAACCCGCTGAACAAGTTCGAGGCGTTCCTGAAAGTCACGTGCCACCGCTGCGGCGCCGCAGCGCGGCGCGAAACCGACACCCTGGACACGTTCGTCGATTCGGCCTGGTACTACATGCGGTACTGCGACCCCAAGTTGACTGACGCCATGGTGGGCGAAGGCGCCAAGTACTGGCTGCCGATGGATCAATACATCGGCGGCATCGAGCATGCCATCCTGCACCTGCTGTACGCCAGGTTCTGGACCAAGGTGATGCGCGACATGGGCCTGGCCAAGGTGGACGAG
>JAYUHT010000487.1:0-9665 GCA_043766725.1 Burkholderiales bacterium
TGGTGCCGGCGAGAAGAGTCGAACTCCCGACCTTCGCATTACGAATGCGCTGCTCTACCAACTGAGCTACGCCGGCACGGCGCGAAGCGGCGCAGTATAGCGGCGCTGCCGCCGCGGCACGGCGCGCCGGCGCATCGGCAGCACCACTCTTGCGGGGCCACGGGGGCGGGAGCAGACTGGCGTTGGCCCCACACACATCAGGAAACCCCCATGCCCCAGCTCCATATCAATGGCCAAGCGCGCGAGCACGACGCCGAACCCGATACGCCCCTGCTGTGGGTGCTGCGTGAACAGCTCGGCCTGACGGGCACCAAGTACGGCTGCGGCGTGGCGCAGTGCGGCGCCTGCTCGGTGCACATCAATGGTGAAGTGCGGCGCTCGTGCTCGCTGCCGGTGGGCAGCGTGGCGGCGGGGGACCGCATCGTCACCATCGAAGGGCTGTCGGCCGCTCGCTCGCACCCGGTGCAGCGCGCCTGGGGCGAGGTGGATGTGCCGCAGTGCGGTTATTGCCAATCCGGCCAGATCATGGCGGCGGCGGCGCTGCTGGCGGCCAAGCCGGCGCCGACGGACGCCGAGATCGACGACGCCATGACCAACATCTGCCGCTGCGGCACCTACCAGCGCATTCGCACGGCCGTGCACCGGGCCGCGCGCCTGGCCCAGTCGCCGGCCACCAGGTCTTGAGGAGCCGAGCATGAACAAAAACATCTCACTTGAGCCGGCAACACCTGGCGGCGCGGGTGGCACCACGCGGCGCGAATTCCTGGTGCAAAGCGGGGCGGCCGGCGCCCTGGTGTTGACGGGGCAGTTGCCGCTGGACGCTGCGGCGCAAGGCGCGGCCGCCGGCAGCGAAGTCAACCTGTGGGTGGTGGTGCAGCCAGACGATGCGTGCGTGATCCGCATTGCGCGTTCTGAAATGGGCCAGGGCACCCTCACCGGCCTGGCGCAACTGGTGGCCGAGGAGCTGGAATGCGACTGGGCCAAGGTCAGCACCGAGGCCATCACCGCGCAGCGCAACTTCGCCGCCAAGCGCGCCTGGGGCGAGATGGGCACCGGCGGCAGCCGCGGCATCCGCACCTCGCAAGACTACGTGCGCCGCGGCGGCGCGGCCGCGCGCATGCTGCTGCTGCAGGCTGCAGCTAACGAATGGCATGTGCCGGTGGCTGAACTAAAAGTGAGCAACGGCGTCATCACGCACGCTGCGTCCGGCCGCAGCACCAGCTACGGCAAGGTGGCCGCTGCGGCGGCCAAGCTGCCGCCGCCCGAAGCCAAGGCCATCGTCTTGAAAGACCCGAAGGCCTGGCGCGTGGCCGGCCAGTCGAAAAAGCGCCTGGATACCGCCGACAAGCTCGACGGCAGCAAGCAGTACGCCATTGATGTGCGCCTGCCTGGCTTGCTCAACGCCGCCATCAAGGCCTGCCCGGTGTGGGGCGGCAAGCTGGTGAGCTTCGATGCCGCCGCGGTGAGCGCTCGGCGCGGCGTGCGCGGCGTGGTGCGCGTGAACGACCACGCCGTGGCCGTGGTGGCCGACACCTGGTGGCGCGCCAAGAGCGCGCTCGAAGCGCTGCCCATCACCTGGGACGAAGGTGCCGGCGCCAGCCAGAACAGCGCCAGCATTGCGGCGCACCTGCGCAGCGGCCTGGAGGCGGCGAACGTGTTCGCCATGCGCGATGAAGGTGATGCGCTCAAAGCCATTGCCGGCGCCGCGAAAAAGGTCGAAGCCACCTACAGCACGCCCTTCCTGGCCCACGCCACCATGGAGCCCATGAACTGCACGGCGCGCATCACGGCCACGCGCGGCGAAGTGTGGGTGCCCACGCAGAACAACGAGGCCTCGCACGCCGCGTTGAGCGAAGAAGCCGGCCTGCCGCTGGCCCAGTGCGACGTGCACCGGCTCGACCTGGGCGGCGGCTTCGGCCGGCGAGGTGGCGCGCAAGACTATGTGCGCCAGGCGGTGGCCATAGCCAAGCAGTTCCCGGGCGTGCCGGTGAAGCTGATCTGGAGCCGCGAAGAAGACCAGGCGCAAGACTTCTACCGCCCAATTTCGATGTGCCGGGCCAGCGCCGGGCTCGACGCGCAGGGCCAGCTGGTGGGCCTGCATGTGCGGGTCTCGGGCCAGTCGATCAACGCCTACATCGCCCCGCAAACGGTGACCGACGGCAAAGACCGGCGCCAGCTCCAGGGCTACTGGGCCGAGCCCGGCGACGCGCAACTCGGCTACACCGTGCCCAACCTGCGCGTCGAGTACGCCATGCGCAACACGCATGTGCCGGTGGGGCCGTGGCGCGGTGTCAACACCAACCAGAACGGCGTGTACATGGAGTGCTTCATCGACGAAGTGGCGCGCGCCGCGGGCGCAGACCCGCTCGCCTTTCGTCAACGGTTAATGAGCAAGCACCCCAAGCACCTGGCCGTGCTGAACGCCGCGGCTGAACACGCCGGCTGGGGCAAGCCGCTGCCGGCTGGCGTGCACCGCGGCATTGCGCAGTTCATGGGCTATGGCAGCTATTCGGCCGCGGTGGCCGAGGTGTCGGTGAATGCGCGCGGCGAGGTGGGTGTGCACCGCATGGTGCTGGCGCTCGACTGCGGCCACGCCGTGAACCCGAGCCAGATTGCGGCGCAGATTGAAGGCTCGGTGGCGTATGGGCTTTCGGCCGTGTTCCACGGTGAAATCACCATCGACAAGGGGCGGGCACAGGAATTGAACTTTCACAACTACCCGATCCTCAAGCTGGCTGAAATGCCCAAGGTCGAAACCGTCATCGTGCCCAGCTTTGATTTCTGGGGCGGTGTCGGCGAGCCCACCATCTGCGTGGTCGCGCCCTGCGTGCTCAATGCCATCCATGCCGCCACGGGCAAACCGGTGCGCAGCCTGCCGCTCAAGCATGTGAAGCTGGTGTAGGCCGGCAAAGCCCGGCAATTCCGGCCATTGCTGGCCGGGCGGGCGTCTCAGACTCGGTGCACGAACCTTGTCGCCCTTTGCCGGGTGGCGCGCAGCCCATGCGCGCTTGCCGGCGCGGGGCGGTGCACCAGCGATGACCGACACCCTTGCCTTGAATCGACCACCCGCCGCGGCGCCTGCCGTCGCGGCGTACGGCGCTGCGGCCGAGGCCGGGTTGCGCACGCTCACCCAGGTGCAGGCGGCCATGCTGTCGCACACCGATCTGGCCGCTGCCACGGCTGCTTTTGTGCGCGAGATCGCGGCCCAACTCCAGTTAACGCATGTCAGCCTGGCGCTGTGCCGTGGCTTGGCGGTGGAATTGATCGCCTCTTCGGCCGGGGCCTTGCCCACGCGCCATGCACCGCTGACGCAGCGCCTGCAGGCGGCCATGGCCGAGGCGCTGGATCAGCGTTGCAGCCTGTGCTTGCCCGCGCCGAGCGCAGGCGCGCAGCCGCGCATCACCCTTGCATTGCAGGCCTTGTTGAATGCTGAAAGCGGCGCCGCCGCGTGTGTGCCGGTGCTTGCCGGCAGCGACGGCGCGGCCAGCGCGGTGGGCGTGCTGTGCGTGCAGCGGCCGCACAGCCAGCCGCTGAGCAGCGCCGAACTCGCACTGCTGGAGCAACTGGCCTTGCTCGCCGCACCCGTGCTGAAGCTGATGGCGCTGAATGAACGGCCCTGGCACCGCCGCGCGCGTGACACGCTGCACGCCGGCGCGCAGGCGCTGCGCGACGAGTCACGCCACAGCCTGCGCTATGGCGCGCTGGCGGCGGCGCTCGCCGCAGCGGGCTTGCTGTTCGTGCCGGCCGACACCCGCATCGGCGGCCATGCCCGGCTCGAAGGCGCGGTGCAGCGTGTGCTGGTCGCGCCGGCCGATGGTTTTTTGAGCAAGGTGCATGTGCGCCCGGGTGATGCGGTGCGCGCCGGCCAGGTGCTGGCCGAACTGGCCGAGCAAGATCTGCAGGTTGAACGCGCACGCTGGGAAAGCCAGTTGGCGCAGCACGAAAACGCCTACAGCGCGGCGCACGCCGGCGCCAACCGCACGCAACTGGTCATCAACCAATCGCGCGCCGCCGAGGCCCAGGCGCAGTTGGATCTGGTCGACGCGCGGCTGGCGCGCACCCGCGTGACGGCGCCGTTCGATGGGGTGGTGATTCGGGGTGACCTCAGCCAGCAACTGGGCGCGCCGGTGCAGCAAGGCAGCGAGTTGTTGACGCTGGCCCCGCGCGATACCTTTCGGGTGATGGTGGAGGTTGACGAACGCGACATCGGCGCCGTGCAGATCGGCCAAAGCGGCAGCGTGGCGCTGTCCGCCCTGCCGTGGCAGACCCAGGCCATTCGCGTGGCCCGCATCACGCCCATGGCCACCGTGCTGGATGGGCGCAACGTCTATGAAGTCGAAGCCGAGTTGCTGCCCGGCGCGGGGGGCCGCGCCGAGTTGCGGGCCGGCTTGCAAGGCAGCGCCCAGATCGTCAGCGGCAGCGCGCCGCTGCTGTGGAACTGGTCGCGCCGGTTGGTGCAGGCGCTGCGCCTGGTTTGGTGGGAATGGCTGGGATGAGCGAACCCCTGACCAGCGCGCAATGGTTTCGCGTCGCCGCGCTGCGCCCGCAGCTCGATGCCCAAGCGCGGGTGCAGCGGGTGGCGTATCGGCGCGCCGTGTGGCATGTCGTGCAGCGCGGCGACGGCACGCGCAGCTTTCGCCTGAACGCCGCGGCGTATGCCTTCGTCGCCCGCTGCAACGGCCAGCTCAGCCTGCAACGCCTGTGGGAAATGCTGCTGCATGAGCAGCGCGACGCCGCGCCCACGCAAGACGAACTGCTGCGCCTGCTGGCCCAATTGCACGCCGCCGCGCTGCTCAGCTTTGACCGCCGGCCCGACTTCGGCCCCCAGGGCGTGCTGCACGAGCCGCTGCCTGCGGCCGGGCTGAGGCCGGCCAACAGCCTGTTGGCATTTCGCCTCCCCCTGGGCCGGCCCGACGCGCTGCTGCACGCCCTGTACCCCTGGCTGCGCGCCGCCTTTACGCGCACCGGCTTGGTCCTGTGGGCGGGGGCCGTGCTGTGGATGGCCTTGGCCGCCGCGCTGAACCAGGCCGAATTGGTGCACCACGCCGGGGTCTGGATGCAAACGCCGCGCATGCTGCTGGTGACCTGGCTGTGCTACCCGGTGGTGAAGGCGCTGCACGAGCTGGGCCACGGCCTGGCCATCAAGCACCTGGGTGGCGAGGTGCCGCAATGGGGCGTGACGGTGATGATGTTCATGCCCGTGCCCTACGTGGATGCCTCGGCCAGCGCCACGCATGCTGCGGCGCGCGGGCGCGCCTTGGTCAGTGCGGCGGGCATCATGGTCGAGCTGGCGCTGGCGGCTGCCGGCCTGGCCTTGGCGCTGAACGCCCAACCCGGCTGGTTGCACGACATCGGCCTGGCGCTGTTTTTCATCGGCGCGGTGTCCACCTTGGTCGTCAACGGCAACCCGCTGCTGCGCTTTGACGGCTACCACCTGTTGTGCGATGCCTTCGAGCTGCCCAACCTGGCGCGGCGCAGCGCCCAGCTTTGGCAGCAACGCCTGCGCATCCATGTGTTAGGCGAGGTGATTGAACAGCCGCTGCTGCCCGCGCCTGGCGAGCGGCCGTGGTTGTGGGCCTACGCGCCGGCGGCGCTGCTGTGGCGCGGGCTCATCGCCTGCGCGCTGGTGGCCTGGCTGGGCAGCCTGTCATTCCTGTTTGGCCTGGGCATGGCGGCCTTGCTGCTCTGGGCCGGGCTGCTGCGCCCGGCCTGGGCCGTGCTGCGGCACTTGAACAGCTTGCCGGCAGGCCAACCCGGCACGCAGCGCGCGCGCCGCCGCGGGTTTGGCCTGGCCCTCGGTGTGGCCGCGCTGGCCGCGCTGCCGCTGCCCTTTGCCAGCGTGGTGCCCGGTGTGGTGTGGCTGCCCGATGCCGCCTTGTTGCGCGTGGCCACTGAAGGCTTTGTTGAAGACGTGCTGGCGCGCCCGGGGCAGGTGGTGCAGGCCGGCCAGCCCTTGCTGCGCCTGGCCGCGCCCACGCTCAACGCCGAATGCCAGGCCCTGGCGGCGCGCGCTGCCGGCTTGGACGCTGAAAGCATCCACACCCAGCGCAGCGAGCCGGCGCGTTCAGCCAGCTTGGAACGCGAAGCGGCGGCGCTGCAAGTGCAGCTCGAGCGTTGCCTGGAACGGCAAGATCAACTCACCCTGCGCGCCGGCAGCAGCGGGCGCCTGGTGCTGGCCCATGCGCAAGACCTGCCTGGCCGCTATCTCAAACAAGGCGCCATCGTCGGCCAGGTGATGGACGGTTCGCCCAGCCTGGTGCGCGTGGCGGTGAGCCAGGAACAGGCAGCACGCTTGCATGAACGCGCGCCGCAAGTCAGCGTGCGCCTGGCCGAAGCGGGTGAGCCCACGCGCCTGGCCAGCCTGCTGCGCGACACCTCGGGCGCCGTGCACCAGTTGCCCAGCGCGGCACTGGGCGAGCGCGGCGGCGGCACGGTGGCCACCGACCCAGCCGACCCGCAGGGCATGAAAGCATTGCGCGCCGTGGTGCTGGCCGATGTGCAACTGCGCACCAGCTTGGGCGAGCGCGTCGGCGGGCGCGCCTGGGTGCGCTTTGACCATGGCTTTGCGCCGCTGGCGGTGCAAGCCAGCCACGCCGTGCAGCAGTTGTTCCTGAAGCACTTCAACCCCGGCCAATGATGCGCAGCGCCGCCCTGCCCAGCCCGGGCCTGTCTTTCGGCCCCTACCCCCTGCGCGCCTGGCCGCCGCCGGGCGCACGGGCCGGCGCGGCCACGCTGCACGGCTGGGTTTGCCGCGCTGGCGACAGCCTGGCCGCCTGGCTGGCGCCGCTGCGCCGGGCCCACGCCAACCACGCGCTGAGCCAGTGGCTGAGCCAGGTGCGTACGCAGCAGCAGGTTTGGGCCGCCCTGGTGGGCCCGGCCCATGCCGCCGCGCTGCAAACGCTGCGTGCCCAGTTGGCCGCAAGCGGCTTCAGCAACGCGCATGCGCCGCTGCTGGCGCGGGCCCTGGGTTGCGTGGCCGCGGCCGCCCAGCGCAGCTTGGGCCGCGACCCCTTCAATGTGCAGTTAACCGCCGCGCGCGCCATGCTGGCCGGCCAGTTGGTGGAAATGGCCACCGGCGAAGGCAAGACCCTGGCCGCCGCCCTGGCCGCGGCGGTGGCCGCGCTGGCCGGTGTGCCGGTGCATGTGTTGACGGTGAACGACTACCTGGTGGCGCGCGACGCTGCACAACTTGAGCCGCTGTACGCCAGCCTGGGCCTGCGTGTGGGCGCGGTGCTGGCCCAAAGCAGCGAGGTGCAGCGCCGCGCTGCCTACGCCGCCGACCTGTGCTACGCCACCGCACGCGAAGTGGCGTTCGACTATTTGCGCGACCAACTCGGCAGCACGCAGGGCGGCGCACAGGGCAGCCGGCTGCAGCAGCGCCTGGGCTTGGCGCTGCCGCGCTCGCCTGAACCAGCGCAGTCGCTGCCGCGACTGTCCGAACCCATGCAGTCGCTGCCGCGACTGTTCGAACCCATGCAGTCGCTGCCGCGACTGCGTGGCCTGTGCATGGCCATCGTTGACGAAGCCGACAGCCTGCTGATCGACGAGGCCACGCTGCCCTTGATCTTGGCCGAGGCCACGGACGATGTGGCGCAGCGCGCCGCCTGCTTCCAGGCCCTGCACTTGGCGCGCGCGTTGCGCCAGGGCGAGCACTTTGTCATCGACCCCTTGGCGCAGCAGGTGCATTGGCGGCCGGCGGCTGAGGCGCACATCGAACAACTGGCTGCCGGCCTGGGCGGTGCGTGGCTGAACCGCCGCCACCGCCGCGACCTGCTGGGCCAGGCGCTGACCGCGCTGCACCTGTTGCATCACGAACAGCATTACCTGGTGCGCGACGGCGCCGTGCAATTGCTTGACACCGCCACCGGCCGCACCGCGCTGGGCCGCCAGTGGCAGCGCGGCCTGCACCGGTTGGTGGAATTGAAAGAGGGTTGCCGCGTCACACCACAGGCCACCACGCGGGCGCAAACCAGCGTGCAGGCCTTCTTCGGCCGCGACCTGCTGCTGGCCGGCATGAGCGGCACGCTGCGCGAATGCCGCGCCGAGCTGCGCGCGTCTTACGGCCGCGCCCTGTACCCGGTGCCGCTGCGCTTGCCGCTGCGCCGCCAGACGCTGGCGCCGCGCCTGTTTGCCAGCAACGCGCTGCGCCAACAAGCCATGGTGCAGCGCGCGGCGCTGCTGCATGCTCAGGGCCGGCCGGTGCTGCTGGGCACGGCCAGCGTGGCGGCGTCGCGGGCCTTGGCGGCGGCGCTGGCGGCGGCCGGCATGCCGCACTGCGTGCTCGATGCCCGCCATGACGGCGATGAAGCCGCCGTGGTGGCCGCCGCCGGTGCCCCCGGCGCGCTCACCGTGGCCACGCAAATGGCCGGTCGCGGCACCGACATCTTGCTCGGCCCGGGCGTGGCCGCCGCAGGTGGGCTGCATGTCATCAACGCGCAAGACAACCCTAACGCCCGGCTTGACCGGCAAATTTGTGGCCGCGCCGGGCGCCAGGGTGAACCCGGCAGCGCCGAGACCTGGCACGCGCTGGACTCGCCGGCCTGGCCGCGCGGCGCACTGGCTCGTGGGTTCGCCCGTGCGCTGGGCGCCTGGTGTGCGCGCCCGGGCACCACACGCTGGCTCGCACCCACGGCCACGCGCTGGTGGGCGGCGTGCTTGCAAGCGCGAATCGAAGGTGGCCAACGCCAGTTGCGCCGCCAACTGCTTGAACAGGAACTGCTATGGCAACGAGATTTAAGCTTCAACAACCTGCGCGCCTGAAGCCGGTGCTGCGCGGCATGGCCCGTGCCACGGGCGTGCTCGCGGCGGCCGCCTCGCTCACCGCGTGGGCGGGCCCGGTGAGCCCGCGTGGGCCGGCGGGTGGCTCGGGTTGGGCCGTGGCCATCAATGCGCCAGACGTGCTGCCCGCCGCAAGCCGACCCGCGCCCGCCAAACCCGCCGTCTCAGCGGTCACGTCGGCCGCCACCGCGCTGCCCACAGCGCCCACGGTGCGTGCCAGCGCCCTGCGCAGCCAGGCCGTGGCCTGTTTGATCAGCCCGGATCGGGTGGCCGACATCGGCTCACCGGTGGTGGGCGTGGTGCAAGAACTCAAGGCCGACAGCGGCGACCGCGTGCGCGCCGGCCAGGCCCTGGTGGTGCTGCAAAGTGATGTGGAACAGGCCGGCGTTGAAGCCGCCGAGGCGCGTTCCACCATCGACGCCGACGTGCGCGCCGCCGTGGCCAACCTCGATCTCGCGCGCCAGCGCCACACCCGCGCCATCGAGCTGCAAGCCGATGGCTTTTATTCCAGCCAGGCTGCCGAGCAGGCGCGCGCCGAACTCGACGTGGCCGCACAGAAGCTCGAACAGGCACGCGGCCAGCGCGTGGTGGCGGCGCGTGAACTGGGGGTGGTGCGCGCGCAGTTGCGCCAGCGCATCGTGCGCAGCCCATTCGATGGCGTGGTGACCGAACGCTTCATCAACATCGGCGAACGGGTTGAAGACAAACCCGTGCTGCGCCTGGCCATGCTCAACCCGTTGCGCGTGGAGCTGGTGATGCCGGCCAGCCGCTACGGCAGTGTGGCGCTCGACGAGCGCCTGAGCGTGTTGCCCGAATTGCCGGGTGCCGCCGCGGTGAGCGCGCGGGTGACGCATGTCGACCCGATGATCGACGCCGCCAGCAACACC
>JAYUHT010000488.1:0-9658 GCA_043766725.1 Burkholderiales bacterium
CTCGCGATACCACGAGGTATCGCTGTGCTTTGCGCCTTGCATCCCGCCCCAAACGCAGGCGCGCTCATCCGCGATGGGTTATGCAGAGGTTCCCTAACGCCGGGTCTAACACCGCGCTGAAGTGGCACGGGCGCGCAAAATCGCGCACGCCGAGAAAAGCACAGAAGCAGGAACCATGGCAGAGATGTTGCGCTTTGATGCGCTGGAAATTCACCCCCTGCAGCGCCAGGTCTGGCTGGCCGGGCGCAACATCGCCCTGGGCGCCCGCGCTTTCGATGTGCTGTTGGCGCTGGCGCAGCGCAACGAGCGGCTGGTCAGCAAGAACGAATTGATCGATCTCGTCTGGCCCGGCCAGGTGGTGGAAGAAAACAACCTCACGGTGCAGGTGTCGGCGCTGCGCAAAGCCCTGGGCAGCGACGCCATCACCACCGTGCCCGGCCGCGGCTACCGCCTGGCCATGGGCGGCACTGGCACAGCTCAGCCCAGCCCGGCCGCGGGTGCCGACACGCGCTTGCACAGGCGCTTGGTGGCCCTGGTGCAAGCCAGCGTGCTGGGCTGGGACAAGCTCATCGCGCGCCAGCCCGAACAAGCCCTGGCGGCATGGAAAGCCCTGCGCACGGCGGCCCTGGAGCCCAGCCTGCGCGAGCATGGGGGGCAGCCTGAAGAACTCACACCGCAGCGCATGCGCATGGCGTTTGCCAGCGCGGTTGACGCCGCGCAATGGGCCTTGCTGCTGCAACAGCGCGCCGGCCTTCAATGGCTCGGCGCCGGCAACTTGCGCCTGCATCTGCGCGTCGCCATCGTTGTGAATGACGCCATCGTTGACGATGGCAAACTTTTGGGCATGGGCAACCGTGAACTCGATGAACTGCATGGCCTGGCCCAGCACGACGAGGTGCTGATCAGCGACACCGTGCGCCTCTTCTTGGCAGACAAGCTCGACGCGGTGTTGCTGCCTTTGGATGCGGGTTCGCGCCAGGGCAAGGTCTCGACGCAAGCGCTTTGGCTGCTGCGTGCGCAGCCAGCGCCGCCGGCACCTGGCGAGTTGCGCGCCACCCAGCGCCAGTTGCCCACGCTGGCCGTGCTGCCCTTGCACAACCTGGGCGCCCAGGCCGATGCCTACCTGGCCACCGGATTAACGGAACAGGTCATCTCATTCCTGTCGTTGAACAGGTCGCTGGCCGTGATCGCGCACAGCTCAACCCTGGCCTTCGCCGAGGGCGCCGTGGACGGCCAATACGCCGGCCAGAACCTGGGTGCCCACTACGTGCTCACGGGCACGCTCCAGCGCCAGCAGCATGAGTTGCAGATTCAGGTGAGCCTGCGCCACCTGGCCAGCCAAACCACCGTGCTGGAGCAACCTTTCAGCGGCAGCATGGAAGACGTGCTGGGTTTTCAAGAGCAACTTGCGGCCAACATCGCTGCCGTCATTGACCCGCAAATCCTGGCCGCGGAAATTCAACAGCTCATGCGCCGCCCCACCGCCAACGCCAGCGCCTACGACTGCTTGCTGCGCGGCACGGCCTTGCTGCACGACTTTGCATACCCCAACGCCACCGAAGCGGCGCGGCACTTTCACGCCGCGCTCGAGCTTGACGGCGGCTATGCGCAAGCCCATGCGCAATTGGCCTGGTGGCACAACCTGCGCGTGGGCGAAGGGCGTTCGCAGCAAGTGGAGCACGACCGCCAAGCCGCCATCAACCATGCGCGCCAGGCCGTGGAGCTGGACCCGCGCGATGCCACGGTGCTGGCGGTGGCCGGCCACGTGAACGCCTTCCTGGGCAAGCAGTTCGTGCAGGCGATGGCCTTGTTCGACCAAGCCTTGGCCATCAACCCCAGTTGTGCGCTGGCCTGGGCGCGCAGTGCCACCACCTTGGCCTACCTGGGCCAGGGCGAGCAAGCCCTGGAGCGCGTGCAACAGGCGCTGCGGTTGTCGCCACGCGACCCGAACTGCTTCGCGTTTTTCACCACGCGCGGCACGGCGGCGCTGGTGCTCGGCCGGCATGACGAAGCCGCTGCCTGGCTGGCCCAGGCCCGGCGCCTGAACCCCGGCTACAAGGCCGCGCTGCGCCTGTTGATCGCCGCCCTGATGCTGGGCGGCGAGCAAACGCAGGCGCGTGCTCTGGCCGACGAATTCATGGCCCTGGAACCTGACTTCCGGGTGGCCGAGTTCGGGCGCTGGTACCCCTTGCAAGAGCCTCACCTCAGCCAGGTGTTGCAGGCCTTGCTGAACGCCGGCATGCCGCACTGACAAGCAAACAAGGAGCGCAACCATGAACTCAGGGTCGTTTGGGCAGGGTCAAGGGCAGGGTCAAGGGCAAGGCCAGGGCCAAGGTCAAGGCCAAGGTCAAGGCCAAGGCCAAGGTCAAGGTCAAGGTCAAGGTCAAGGTCAAGGTCAAGGTCAAGGTCAAGGTCAAGGCATGCTCGCTCGCACGGGTGGCGGCATGCCCAGCGGCCTGGGCTATCTGGGGGGCTACGGCAATGTGGCGCGCAGTGCCTACGCCACGCCAGCCGAACTCGGCGCCAAGCCCTGGGCGCTGGACTTCAACATTGAATCGGGCTGGCCCAGTTTCCCCACTGCGCAGCGCGTGCTTGCGCCCATGCACTGGCAGCCCGGCGATTGGGACCCGGGTTTGCGCCACTGGAGCCTGCCCTTCGATGAGCGCTTGCAGGAGTGGTTGCAAGACGTTGATCTGGCCGCGCCGTCGGTGCTGGCGGCACGCGAGTTCGCGGCGCAGTTTGAACATTGGCAAGCCAAGGCCAAGGCAGTCGGCGCCAACGGCATCCCCTATCAGTGCCGCTGGATCAACGACGACGATCTGGCTTGGGTCAAAGACGAAAACCAGATCACCCGCGAGCTTATCGAGCTTGAACTCCTGATGAAGCAGGAGCGAGCGCAGTACCTGGATGAAGCATGGATGCAGTCCGACAACGTTGCGGCCTACTTCGTGCATTTTCTGGGCATGGACACGCCGTCGAAACCCTGGACGGCTGAACTCATTCGTTGTGGCCTGAGCATCGGCAACCTGGTGTACATGCACTACAAGTCGCGCTTTCGGCGCGTGCGGCCGTCAACGCTTTGCCCTGGCCTGGTGCCACCCTGGGGGCCGCCGCGCCACCCGGCGTTCCCCAGCGGGCATTCTTTCCTGGGCCATTTCATCGCCTTGCTGTTGCTTGACGCTCCTGGCCTGGCACAGCGTTACGGTGTGTTCGATGAAGGCGGCAAGACAGGCCGGCAAGTCAAGCCTGAAGAGTTCACCGCCAAGGATGCGGCGGGCTACGGCGACGACATGCGCTGCCCGCTGTTGTGGCTGGCCTGGCGCCTGGCACGCAACCGCGAACGCATTGGCGTGCACTACCGCAGCGACAGCTCGGCCAGCCGCAGCCTGGCATTCGGCATCTGGCAAGCGGTGACGAAGCAGGGCGGTGAACTGCCCAGCGTCAACCTGCCCACCTTGCACGATGTGCTGCGGCGCGCAAGCGCCGAGTGGCCGGTGGCTTGACAGCAGGGCGGCACGGCGCAAGGCGCCGACCGCCGTTTCCCGCGCAGGCCGACGCAAAGGCTCAGGTTCCCTCAGGGCAGATAGGCCAGCGCCAGGTTGTTGTCGCTGGCCACCAGTTCCATCAAGGCCGCCGGGTCGGTGGGCGGCACTGCGCCGGCATCAAGGTTGCTCGGGTCCGCGGCCGCGCCAGCACAGGCCAGCACCCACAGGGGCGCCGCCTCAGCATGCGGCAGCGTGGCCGTGAACTGGCCATCGGCAGCGGGCTTGCTGGCCTCAACCGGCTGCCAGGTGAAGGGCTCGTTGGCCGCCGCGCAGGCCCACAGGCGCATGACGAGGTCGCCGGCGGCGTGCAGCCCGCGTTGGCTCACTTGTATCGTTAGTTGACCGCGCGCGCTGCGCACAATCGCCTGGGGGTGGGCATACCAGCCGCCGGCGCCGCGCGGGTGCCAGCGCAAGGGCACCGGCTCGTAGCCACCGGCGGGCCCGGGGCGCTGACTGGCGATGTAGACATCCACCGGCGGCGCCCTGCCCGGGCCTTCAACCACCTGGCCGGGCGTTTGGGCCGCGTACAGGCCTTGCTGCTCGAACGCCCAGCGAATCACTTTGTGCGCGAGCCCGCCTTGGCGCTGGACCTTGCGTAGCACGCCATCGCGGTAAGGCCAGCGCGCCGCAATTTGCCACGGCCCGGTGCCCAGGTCAGCATCGATCAAGGCGCCAACGAATGCGCCCACGCTGCGCGCCGGCGCCACGCCGTTGGGCCCGAGCAGCGCAATGGCACGCATGATCAGGTAGACGCAGTAGTCGCTGGCGCTGCGCCGGCCATCCAGGTCGGTTTGTTGCTGAGGTGACGATGGCGCGGCCTGCGTCAGGTGGCCGGTGTCACCACCCAGGCAGCGGTACAGACGAAACAGCGACGATGCCAGCAACTCTTCTTCAAAGTAGCCGTGCCGGTGCTGGCGCCAGGGCAGCGTGGCCTGCAAGCGCAAACGGCTGCGTGCGCCGCACCAGCCATAGCCCGCCATGGCCTGCCGGTCGTGGCGCCGCGGCACATGGGCCCAGGGGAACGTATGGCCGCGCAAGTCTTCGTCTGCGGCCAGCAGCGAGTCGGGGTCGGCGGCAATGGCCGCCAGGGCATCGCCCGCGCTGTGCGCAAAGGCAAACTCAAGCTCGCCGGTGGCGGCGAAGTTCAAGACATGGCCAAACTCATGCCAGACCCAGCGCGGGTCGGCCGCCAGGCCCAGCGCCTGCTGGCCACTGCGCACATGCGTGTCTGCACTGCCCAGGCGCACCAGCAACCGCGGGCGTTGCCGGGCGGCATGGCCCGGCGCATTGGCCGGGCTCAGCAGGCCGGGCGGCGGGGTGCCATCGCGAAAGAAGGGCCGCACCTCGGCATTCACCGTGCGGCCGTCAAACGCGCCCGGCAGCCGGGCGCGCGGTCGCAGCTCCAGCGGCAGGTGCGCATGGCGAAAGTAAGTTGAAACGTTAAAACCGTAGGCCGCAAAGCGGTCAAACAATTCCTTGGCGCGCAAGTAGGCCTGCGCGGCGGCCAGGTTGTCGCTGCGCAGGGGCAGCAGGCCTTGCGGGTGGGGGCCCGCGCCGGTGGGCAGCGGCAGCAAGGCGGTACGCAGCTCACCGGCCGCGAGGGCCGCGCCCTGTGCGCCGGTGGTGGCTGTGCGCTCGTGGGTCACGATGAACAGCGCGCCAGGTTCCGCCGGCGGTACGAGCTCGTTCATGCGGGTGGTCGCCGGCACGGCGGCTCGAAACTCGCGGTAGGCGTCGAGATCGGCGCTGGCCGCGCTGGGCCGGCGCGTTTCAAGCCCCTCACGCGTGCCCATGCTGGCGGGGTCGCGCTCGAACAGGCGCAGTTCGCTTGCCAGCACATAGGGCTCGCCCACTTTGCTGGAAGCACTGACGGGGTGGTCCGCCTGAGCCGGCCCCGGCCCATGCATGCACGCACCCAGTTCCTGGAAGCTGAGGGTGCGCAACGCGTGCGTCTTCAGGTTCAGGCGCATCGCATAGCCGAAAACACGCTTGCGAGGTGAATAACTGGCCTGCGGTGGATCGGACGCAACCCGGCGGCGCACTTGCACGGCCAGGCCCTGCAGCTCGCATTCATCGGGCGCATGCACATTGGGCAACACGGCGTGAACCGTGGCCTGGGTCACTTTGAGCGCCGTGGCGATCGTCCGGTGAATGTCTGCTGCATGCAGCGCACTCAGCGCCGCGGCCAAGCCCGCGGGCAGGCCTGCTTCAAGCTGATCCAGGCGTGACGCCGCCACGCTCGCAAAGCGCAATTGCCAGAGCGACGATTCAACCTGCCGCCTGACATGGACGGTGACGCGGATGCCCACGGCGTCGCCCATGGACTGGCCCTGCAACTGGCGCGCCGCCAGCAGCACCAGGCTGGCTTCGCGCCACGCCTTCGCATCACCGCGCGTGACCAGGAAAGATGAATTCGGGTTCGCGTTTTGCGGCACATCGGGCTGCAAGCCCCAGGTGATGGGCAACCAGGCAAAGCCATCGCGCCCGCTGCGCAAGGCCGCCAGCACACCGGCCAGCGCGGGCTCCTGGCTGGCCAGGGCGCCCAGGTAAGCCATGGCGGCGGTTTGCACCTGGGCATCCAAGCCTTTGGCGGCCTCCACCGTGGCCAGCCACGCATAGCCTGGGTGGCGCAGGTGCATTGCGCCAGTGTCTTGCTGTTCCGTTTGCTCGACCCACAGGGCCTGTGCCGCCGCGCCAGGTGCGCCGCTCCAACTGGTCATATTCACCCCCTCGTTTAGCAACGGTTAACTTCGCCTTACATGCCACAGCTTCATTTTTATCGCTTTCGCGACACGATGCCTCTCACACATTAAGGAGAGACTCATGGACGAAAACCTGTCTTCTGCACCGCTTGCCGGCCATGCCTTTGCCGGCCCGGCGCGCGACAGCAGCATGACTGAAAACCTGTCTGCGGCCTGCATGCGCGAGGTGATTGACGAGTTGGACGTTGGCATGTTGGTCTGCGCCGCCAACGGGCAACTGGTGCACGCCAATGCAGCTGGGCAACAGGAACTGCGTTGGGGCAGCCTGTTGACCAAAAACGCGAGCGAGCGTGTCTGTGCGGCTGACGCTGCGCAGCACGCCGCGCTGGCCAACGCCATGGCCGCGGCGCTGAACGGGCGGCGTCAACTGGTGATGCTCAAGGGCGCCGCCGGGCGCCTGATGGTTTCTGCGCAGCCGCTGCCCGCGCGCAGCGGCAGCACGCCGCGCATCCTGCTCTTGCTGGGCCGGCGCAGCATGGCGCCTGGCCTGGTGGTGGAGATGCTGTGCAGCCTGCATGCCATCACCTCGGCCGAGAAGCGCGTGCTCAACGGTTTGCTGCACGGCCAGAAAGTGGAGAGCCTGGCCGGGCAGTTCGGCGTCAAGGTCAGCACCGTGCGTTCGCAGGTCGCTGCCCTGCGCCACAAGCTGGGCGTGCACCGCATCGGCGATGCCTTGCGCCTGGCCGCCGAGCTGCCGCCCATGGCCAGCGCTTTGCGCTATCAAACACCGGCCCCCATGCTTCAGTAGGTGTGCGCGAGTCGCCGTGCATGGGGGTGTTTGATGCGGCTTGGCGGCCGGCGTGCGTCAGCGCCCAGCCATGCAGGCTTCTGTCTTTTCTTCCAGCACCGCCAGCGTCATTGCCAGCACCTGCGCTGGCGCGCTCGGGCGGCGCACTGGGTGCGGCGCAGGCGCCAAACAAGCAGGTGAAGACGACGCTGAGAGTGCTTCGCCAGGCCATGACGGCGCTCTTGCGGCTCGCCCGCGCGCGCCCGGGCTTCACTGCGGTGGGTTTGCGCCGGGCGCGGGCGGGCGTGCTTGCAACCCGGCGCCAAACACCACCCGCGCATGGCGCTGATACGTCCAGTACGCCCAGGCCCAATTGACCAGCACGGCAAAGCGGTTGCGAAAGCCGATCAAGAAGAACACGTGAGCGGCAAGCCAGAACCACCAGGCCAAGAGGCCCGAGAGTTGCAGGCCGCGCAAATCCACCACCGCGGCCATGCGGCCGATGGTGGCCAGGTTGCCGTAGTCCTTGAAGACGAAGGGCGGCGCGGGTTGGCCGGTTAAACGTGCATTGATCACACGCGCCACATGCGCGCCCATTTGCTTGGCCGCGGGCGCCACGCCGGGCACCGGCCTGCCGTTGGCCTGCGTGAGCGCGGCCAGGTCGCCGGCCACAAACACGTTCGCCGCGCCGGGCAGGCTCAAGTCATCTTGCACCTGCACGCGGCCGGCGCGGTCCAGCGGCGCGCCGAGCATGCGGCCCAGGGGCGACGCAGCCACGCCGGCGGCCCACAGCACGGTGCGCGCGGCCGTGCGTTCGCCACCACGTACATAGCCGTTAGCGTCAATCGCCTGCACCGGTGCGCCTTTCAGGACCTGCACGCCGAGCTGGTGCAAATGGCGCTCGGCCTTGGCCGACAACGCGGGCGGAAAGCTGGCCAGCACGCGCGGCCCGGCCTCTATGAGCTGCACGCGAGCGTTGGCTGGGTTGATGTGGCGAAACTCGCCCGCCAGGGTGTGGCGCGCGATCTCGGCCAGCGTGCCGGCCAGCTCAACACCCGTGGGCCCGGCGCCGACGATGGCGAAGGTGAGCCAGGCGTCGCGCTCGGCTTCACTGCTCGCGTTCTCGGCCTGCTCAAACGCCAGCAACACCTTGCGGCGCAGCGCCATCGCATCGTCCAAAGTCTTCAGGCCGGGCGCGAACGCAGCCCAATCGTCGTGGCCGAAGTAGGCGTGCGTGGCGCCGCTGGCCACCAGCAGATAGTCATAGTTCAAGGCGGCGCCATCGGCCAGCAGCACGCTGCGGGCGGTGATGTCGATGCCGGTCACGTCGCCCAGGCGCACGCTGACATTGCGCTGGCCACGCAAGATGTGGCGCAGCGGCGCCGCGATGTCGCCGGCCGACAGGCCCGCCGTGGCCACCTGGTAGAGCAAGGGCTGGAAGAGGTGGTGGTTGGCGCGGTCGATGAGCGTGATGTTCACGCTGGCGCGGGCCAAGGCGCGCACGCACCACAGGCCGGCGAAACCGCCGCCGACGACGATGAGTTGCGGCGGCTTGGAGGTGGCGGTCATGCCGTCATGCTAAGAGCACTGCCGTGCCTTCAGAACGCCTCAACATGGTTGCGGCTGGCAACGGTTGAGAATGTGCGACCTGACAGGAACTGAGTGCGGCCCGCCGCCGGCGGTATCACGACCTGTCGAACGAACCCCAGCAAACGAAAGACACCCGATGCCTCTGCAGCGCCGCGCGTTCAATGTGGTCATCACTGCCGCCCTGGCACTGGCGCCGGCCCTTGTTGCCGGCCCGGCATGGGCCCAGGCCTTCCCGAGCAAGCCCGTCACCTTCATCGTGCCCAACCCGCCAGGTGGCGTGGTCGACACCACGGCCCGGCTGGTGGGTGAGCCCTTGGGCAAGCTGCTGGGTCAACCGGTGGTGATTGAAAACAAGGGTGGCGCCAGCGGCAACATCGCCTACCAGCATGTCGCCCTGGCCGCCAAGGACGGCCACACGCTGTTGATTTCGTATTCGGCGTATCACGTCGGCAACCCGGCCATGTTTGCCAAGCTGCCCTGGGCGCAGAAGGACTTCATGCCGGTGGCGCTGCTCACCGCGGCCACCAACGTGATCGCCGTGCACCCCTCGGTGCCGGCCAACACGCTGCAGGAATTCATCACCTACGCCAAGGCCAACCCGGGCAAGCTGAACTTCGCTTCGCAGGGCAACGGTTCGCTGTCGCACGTGGGCACGGCGCTGCTGGAGCAAACCACCGGCATCGACATGACTCACGTGCCCTACAAAGGCTCGGGCGCGGCGATTCAAGACGTGCTGGGCGGCCAGGTGCAGGTCTTCATGACCACACCGCCCTCGGTGATGCAGCACGTGCAGGCCGGCAAGCTCAAGGCCTATGCCGTGACGGGCAAGACCCGCCACCCCGGCCTGCCCAATGTGCCCACCACCGCCGAGGCCGGCCTGCCCGGCTTCGAGCTCGAAGCCTGGGTCGCCTTGTTTGCGCCCGCCGGCACGCCGGCCGCCGTGGTGCAGCAACTCAGCGACAGGGTGAAGGCCGCACTGGCCACGCCCGAAGCCAAGGGCGTTGCCGAGCGCAGCGGCATCGAGATTCGCTACC
>JAYUHT010000489.1:0-9655 GCA_043766725.1 Burkholderiales bacterium
GCAGGGTCTTCTTGCCGCCCTGCGCTTCTTTCAGCGCCATGCGGTTCCTCACCATCAGCATGTCTTTGACCGGAATGCCCTCGGTGATGCAGATGACCAGATCTAGATCGGCCTGCACCGCTTCCCAGATGGCTTCGGCCGCGCCTGCGGGCGGCACGTAGATCACGCTGACGGTGGCGCCGGTCTGGCCGGCGGCTTCTTTCACACTGGCAAAGATCGGAATGCCTTCAAGGCTTTCGCCGGCCTTCTTCGGGTTCACGCCAGCCACGAAGCAGGCCTTGCCGTTGGCATAGGCCTGGCAGCCCTTGGTGTGGAACTGGCCGGTCTTGCCGGTGATGCCTTGCGTGATGACGCGGGTGTCTTTGTTGATGAAGATGGACATGGTGTGCTCGCTTCAGACGACCAACATTCAGTTGAGATGGTGTGTGCCATCAAGCAGGCGCCACGGAACCGGCTTTGCCGGGCCGCTGGCGACGCCCCCTTGAGGGAGAGCGCCGAAGGCGCTACGGGGGTGAGTCAATTCACGGCGGCGACGATGCGGGTGGCTGCCTCAGCCATCGTGTCGGCAGCGATGATGGGCAGGCCGCTATCGGCGAGCAGCTTCTTGCCGATCTCTTCGTTCGTGCCCTTCATGCGCACCACCAGTGGCA
This sequence comes from Burkholderiales bacterium, assembly GCA_043766725.1. GTDB lineage: Bacteria > Pseudomonadota > Gammaproteobacteria > Burkholderiales > Burkholderiaceae_C > Rubrivivax. The sequence continues at coordinate 651 of JAYUHT010000489.1, forward strand.
CGGTGAGGTTGACCGCCTTGCATGCCGCGATCACGCCTTCGGCAATGGTGTCGCAGCGCATGATGCCGCCGAATATGTTGACCAAGATGCCTTTGACCCGCGGGTTGGCCAGCATGATCTTGAAGGCCTCGGTCACCTTTTCGGCCGTGGCGCCGCCACCGACATCGAGAAAATTGGCCGGCTCGCCGCCGAACAGCTTGATGGTGTCCATGGTGGCCATGGCAAGGCCGGCGCCGTTGACCAAACAGCCGATGTTGCCATCGAGGCTGATGTAGCTCAGGTCGAACTTGCTGGCTTCCACTTCAAGGGCGTCTTCTTCATCGAGATCGCGATAGGCCACCACCTCGGGCTGGCGGAACAGCGCGTTGGCATCGAAATTGAATTTAGCATCCAGCGCCTTGACGTTGCCATTGCGTTCGAGGATGAGTGGGTTGATCTCAGCCAGGCTGGCGTCGGTGTCCATGTAGCAGGTGTACAGCTTCTTCAGCACCTCCACCGCCTTGGCTAGCGACGCTTCGGGCAGGCCGATGCCGCGCGCCAGCGTCAGTGCTTGCTCGTCGAGCAAGCCCAGCAGCGGGTCGATGAAGACCTTGATGATCTTTTCAGGCGTGGCGTGGGCCACCGCCTCGATGTCCATGCCGCCTTCGGAGCTGGCCATCATCACCACCTTCTGCGTGGCGCGGTCAGTCAGTGCGGCCACGTAGTACTCGTGCTGGATGTCGGCGCCCTCTTCGACCAGCAGGCGGCGCACCTTCTGGCCTTCGGGGCCGGTCTGGTGGGTCTTGAGCTGCATGCCCAGAATCTGCCCAGCGTGTTGTTCCAACTCGGCCAGGGTGCGCGCCAGCTTGACGCCGCCGCCCTTGCCGCGCCCGCCGGCGTGGATTTGCGCCTTGACGACCCAGACCGTGCCGCCCAGCTTCTGCGCAGCTTCCAAAGCTTCACGCACGGTGAACGCCGGGTAGCCGCGCGGCACCGGCACGCCAAACCGGCGCAGGATTTCCTTGCCTTGGTATTCGTGGATTTTCATGGGGCTGGGTCTTGAAGGAAGTGGAAGGCAACTTCGCCAACCTGCGCACGATGCCCGCCCCGCAAGGCGGCCACCCAACACGCAGCGCGGCGGGCAAACCCAGCGATGTTAAGGGCCGCAACATTGCGGCCGGCTGACGAAGCCTTGACTGCGCGCCAACGACGTGCGTGCAACCACCGTTCACCCCGACCCCGGCGGGTCACTCTGTGTCGGCGCCGCCCTCGCCCGCCAACACCTTGCGGATCACGTCCATGCTGAAACCGCGCGACGCGAGGAAGCGCATCTGTTTGGCGCGCCCACCGGCATCTGCGGCAGGCGACCGGAATTTGCGCAACCAGACGGCTTGCGCGCGTTGCAGCTCGGATGCGGCGAGCAAGTGTTTGTCTGGTGCATCAAGCACCAGCTTGTGCTGCGCCAACTCGCCTTCGATGCGCCGGTTGCCATAGCGCTGCGCCCGAGCCCGAATGCGGCTTTCGATGAAGCGCACATCGCTGAGCAGGCCTTTTTCGGCCAACGTATCCAGCAAGGCGTCAACCGCGCTGGCATGGCTACCGGCAGCCTCGGCGTTGTCAGCGGCTGGCTCGTCGCTGAAGCCCGGCTCGCCAGGGCCGGGCGGTGCGGCGTGCGCTGCCACGCCTGCGGCCAGGCGCGCAGCCTGCCAAAGCAACTTACGCCGCAGTTCGGCGCGGCTGTGTTCACGCTGCGCCAGCCACTTCAACGCGCTGGCCTGGAGTGTGGCGGTGGACACGCGGCTGCCGCGAAAGAAGCTCAAACGGGCTCAGCGCCTGAAGGTGCTTCGGGCATGAGCGAAGGGCGCACAGGCGCTTCAGGCCGCGGCGTCGTCACCGCGCACCGGCACGCCGTTGGCCTGGCGCACACGATTCTCAATTTCCAGTGCCAGGGTCACGTTCTCGCGCAAAAACTCGCGCGCGTTGTCTTTGCCCTGGCCAATCTTTTCGCCCTTGTAGGCATACCAGGAGCCGGACTTTTCAACCACCTCGGCGGCCACGCCCAGGTCGACCAATTCGCCTTCGCGGCTAATGCCTTCACCGTACAGGATGTCGAACTCGGCCGTCTTGAACGGCGGTGCGACTTTGTTCTTGACGATCTTGCACTTGGTTTCGCTGCCGATGACTTCATCGCCCTTCTTGATGCTGCCGGTGCGCCGAATGTCGATGCGCACCGAGGCATAGAACTTCAGCGCGTTGCCGCCCGTGGTGGTTTCCGGGTTGCCGAACATCACGCCGATCTTCATGCGAATTTGGTTGATGAAGATGACCATGGTGTTGGTCTTGTTGATGGTGGCGGTGAGCTTGCGCAGCGCCTGGCTCATGAGCCGGGCATGCAAGCCGGGCAAGGAGTCGCCCATTTCGCCTTCGAGCTCGGCCTTGGGCGTGAGCGCGGCCACGGAGTCGATCACGATCAGGTCGACCGAGCCCGAGCGCACCAGCGCATCGACGATTTCGAGCGCCTGTTCGCCCGTGTCGGGCTGGCTGATCAGCAGCTCTTGCAGGTTGACGCCGAGCTTTTGCGCGTACTGCGCATCAAGCGCGTGCTCGGCGTCGATGAAGGCGCACACGCCAGCCAGCTTTTGCATCTCGGCAATGACCTGCAGCGTGAGCGTGGTCTTGCCCGATGACTCTGGGCCGTAGATTTCAATCACCCGCCCGCGCGGCAGGCCACCCACGCCCAAGGCGATGTCCAGGCCCAGCGAGCCGGTGGAAACCACCTGGATGTCGGGCGCCACTTCGCCGTCACCCAGGCGCATGATGGAACCTTTGCCGAACTGCTTTTCGATTTGCGCCAACGCCGCTTGCAAGGCCTTGGCTTTTTCGGTGTTCAGGGCTTTCACGGGTGCGTCCATTTGGGTCTCCAGTTTTGGCGCATTATCGCCATAGCTGGATGTTTGTACAGTGTTTTTTGCGCCCGCTAATTCACGCGGCGCTACCCCTAGTATCGGCTGCCCGACCAGCGGCGGCCAAGGAGAAACCGATGCGCATTCTGATCGCCGAGGACGACCAGATTCTGGTCGACGGCTTGTTGCGTTCCTTGCGCGCCGCCGGCTACGCGTGCGACCAGGTCAGCAGCGGCAGCGAAGCCGACGCGGCGTTGGCCGACCATGAATTCGATTGCGTCATCCTCGACCTGGGGCTGCCTAAGGTGCATGGACTGGAGGTGTTGCGTCGGCTGCGCGCGCGGGGCTCGTCGGTGCCGGTGCTCATCCTCACCGCGGCCGACAGCGTCGAGCAGCGCGTCAAGGGCCTCGATTTGGGCGCCGACGACTACATGGCCAAGCCGTTTTCGCTGCAAGAACTCGAAGCCCGCGTGCGCGCGCTCACGCGCCGCGGCTTGGGCAGCGCGGCCACCATCATCAAGCACGGGCCGCTGAGCTTCGATGCCACCGGGCGCGTGGCCTACATCAACGAACAAATGTTGGAGCTTTCCGCGCGCGAGATCTCATTGCTCGAAGTGCTGCTGCAACGCGCCGGCCGGTTGGTGAGCAAGGATCAGTTGGTGGAACGCCTGTGCGAATGGGGCGAGGAAGTCAGCAACAACGCGATCGAGGTCTACATCCACCGCTTGCGCAAGAAAATTGAGCAAGGGCCGATTCGCATCGCCACCGTGCGTGGCCTGGGCTATTGCCTGGAAAAGATCGCCGCGTGACGGGGTGGCCGCGGTGCGCTTGACGTGGCGCTAACGCCCGCCCCGATGCACGAGGCGCGCTCGCTGTTCGGCGAGATCCTCGACTGGATGCTCGCGCCGCTGTTGGTGCTGTGGCCGATGAGCATCTTTTTGACTTATTTGGTGGCGCAGAACATCGCCCACCAGCCGCATGACCGCCAGATGGCCGACGTGGTGCGCGCCATTGCCAGGCAGATCAGCTTGAAGCCGATGGGTACCCCGCCCGAGGTGCGTGCCAGCCTGCGCCTGCCCGAAGCGGTGAAGGAGTTTCTACGCGCCGACGACATTGACCAGGTTTACTTTCAGGTGCTGGGTTCAAGCGGCGAGTTCCTGAGCGGCGACGCCGACCTGCCGGTGCCCGAAGAGCTGGGGGCCCTGGCCGGCGAGGTGGCGTTTCGCAATGACACCGTGCAGGGCGAGCCGGTGCGGGTGGCCATGATGTGGCTGGCCGACCCGGCGCAGCCGCAGCGCCGCGCGGCCCTGGTGCAACTGGCCGAGACGTTGAAAAAGCGCTCGGAGTTGGCCAACGAAATCATCAAGGGTGTGATCCTGCCGCAGTTCATCATCCTGCCGCTGGCGGTGGCGCTGGTGTGGTTTGCCCTGGCGCGCGGCATTCGCCCGCTGAACGAAGTGCAGGCGCGCATTCGCAAACGCGAGAGCGGTGACTTGAGCCCGATCGACGAGCATGACGTGCCCGATGAGATCGGCCCGCTGGTGCGCGCCATCAACGAGCTGCTGGCCAGGCTGGACCAGACCATCGCCCAGCAAAAGCACTTCCTGGCCGATGCGGCGCACCAGCTCAAAACGCCGCTGGCCGGCTTGCGCACCCAGGCTGAGCTGGCGCTGCGCGAGATTGACGCCGGCAGCGCCGACCCGCAGGGCTTGAAGCGCTCGCTGGGGCAGATTGCGCTGGCCAGCGAGCGCGCCGCGCACATGGTCAACCAATTGCTGGCCATGGCGCGTGCCGAAGACCGCGAGCAAGCCTTGCGCAAGACCGAGTTCGACCTGGCCGAGGTGGTGAAAGAGGTGGTGCGCGACTTCGTGCCCAAGGCCATGGACAAACGCATCGACCTGGGCTACGAAGGCCCGGCAACGGGCCAACCGGTGTTGATCCATGGCTTGCCGGTGTTGATGGGCGAAATGGTGCGCAACCTGGTCGACAACGCCTTGCAGTACACGCCGGCTGGCGGCACCGTCACCGCGCGCATCACCGCCGACCCGTTCGGCCAGGTGGTGGTGTTGCAGGTGGAGGACAACGGCCCGGGTATCACGCCGGCCGAGCACGACCTGGTGTTCCACCCCTTCTACCGCGCACTGGGTACTTTGGTCGAGGGCAGCGGCCTGGGCCTGGCCATCGTGCGCGAAGTCGCCATGCACCATGGCGCGCAAGTGAGCATCGAGTACACCCACGACCGGCCCGCCGCCGCCGGTGGCGGCCTGGGCACGCTGATCACGGTGCGCATCCCCTTGGACGGGGGCGACCACTCAACGCCGGGCCTGGAGCCAACGCCACAGCGCTGAGTCATCGGCGCTGGCCAGGCCTGCGGCGCAAGCTTGCGCGAAGACCTGCTGTGCCACGCTGCCCAACGTGGGTACAAAACCGCAGGCTGCAGCGGCCTGCATCGCCAAGGCCGAGTCCTTGGCCAGCAGGCTCATTTGCGCGTGGGGCGATGCGTCACCCGCCAGCGCGCGGCGCAGGCGGTCGCTGGCGATCCAGCTCTGTGCGCTCGATTGCTCCATCACGCCCAGGGTGGTGGCCGCGTCCAGCCCCAGGCGTTCGGCCAAGGCCAGCGCCTGCGCGGCGCCGGCCAGGTTGATCGCCGCCAGCAGGTTGTTCACCAGCTTGGTCTTGGCAGCGTCGCCGGGCTGGGTGCCGATGCGAAAGACCTGGTTTGACAGATCGTTCAACAGGCCTTGCCAGCGAATGAAGGCGGCGTCGGCACAGGCCACCATCAGGCTCATGCTGCCGGCGCGAGCGCGCACCGGGCCGCCGGACATGGGGGCATCGATTGGCTCCAGACCCATGCCATGCAGCCGCCCGGCCAGGGCCTGGGTGCTGGCCGCAGCGATGGTGGGGCACAGCAGCACCGCGCCCGGTGCGGGCTGCGCGGCGGCCGCGCCGCGTGGGCCGAACAGCACCGCCTCGGTCTGGGCGGCATCGACCACGGCCACGATCATGGCGTCGCAACCGGCCGCCGTGGCCGCCGGGCTGTCGCACAAGGTCAGGCCAGCGTCGCGTGCCAGCGCCATGCGCGCCGCGTCGATGTCATGCACGCGCACCGCGTGGCCCCGCTCATGCAGCCGCAGCGCCATGGCCAGCCCCATCAGGCCGATGCCCACCACACCCACCGTCCAGGGCGGCGTTGCAGTCATCAACGCTGCATGAGCCTGCGCCATCAACTTTGCATGAGCCTTCGGCTCTTGGCCACCGACATCAGAATGCCCAGCCCCAGGCCGAGCGTGACCATGGCCGTGCCGCCGTAGCTGATGAACGGCAGCGGCACGCCCACCACCGGCAAGATGCCGCTGACCATGCCCATGTTGACGAAGGCGTAGGTGAAGAAGCTCAGCGTGATGGCCCCGGCCAGCAACCGGGTGAACACCGTGGGCGCCTCGGCGGCAATCCACAAGCCGCGCAAGATGAGGAAGCTGAACGAGCCCAGCAGCAGCACCACGCCGGCCAGGCCGAATTCCTCGCTGAAGGCGGCAAAGATGAAGTCGGTGGTGCGCTCGGGAATGAATTCAAGGTGGGTCTGCGTGCCGTTCATGAAACCCTTGCCCCACAGGCCGCCCGAGCCGATGGCAATCATGCCCTGGATGATGTGAAAGCCCTTGCCCAGCGGGTCGGCGCCGGGGTCGAGCAGGGTGCAGATGCGGTGCTGCTGGTAGGCATGCAGCACCGGCCAGCGCATGCCCTCGGCGCACAGCGTGGGCTCCATGATGATCACCGCCGTCACCGCCACGGCCGCCAGCGCCAGCACCGGGGCGATCAGCCACCAGCTCAACCCGGCGAAGAAGATCACGTACAGCCCGGCCGAAAGAATCAGGATGGCCGTGCCCAGGTCGGGCTGCTTGGCCACCAGCGCCACGGGCAGCAGCAACAGCGAGCCGGCGACCAGGAAGTCGAGCACCCGCACCGCGCCTTCGCGGCGCTGGAACCACCAGGCCAGCATCAGCGGTACGGCAATCTTCAGCACCTCGGCCGGCTGGATGACGATGCCCACGTTGAGCCAGCGCGTGGCGCCCTTGCGCGTCAGGCCCAGGCCCGGCACGGCGGTGGCCAGCACCAGGGCCACGCCCACCACATACAGCGGCACGGCCAGGCTCATGAGCCGCTGCGGCGGCACTTGCGCGGCAATGAACAACACGCCCAGGGCCAGCAGCATGTTGCGGCCGTGGTCGGCGAAGCGGCTGCCGTGGTCGTGGCCGGCTGAATACATGGTCACCAGGCCCAGCGCGGCCAGCAGCACGATGGCCAAGGCCAACGGCCAGTCGAAGCCGGTGAACACCGGCACCAGGCGCTGCCAGGGCGTGGGCTGGTCGAAGTCGATCTTCATGGCAGCGCGCGCGCGGCGGCCACGCGTGCGGGCAGGGCCGGTCGCGGGCGCGGTGGCTCCATCGTCAGCGCGGCCGAAGCGGCAGGCGCCGCCGCCGCGATGGCCGGACCCAGGCCCTGGTTTTGGCCCGGCAGCGCAATGTCCAGTGCACGGCGCGGTTTGCCCACCGGGGTGACGACGGTGCCGCGGCTAACGCCGGCCAAGTCTTCCTCGCTGGGGTAGTTGCCCAGCAGCAGGTAGTCGAAGACGCGGCGCGCAATCGGCGCGGCCGAATCGCTGCCGAAGCCGGCGTTTTCCACCACCACGGCCAGGGCCACGGTGGGCGCGTCGATGGGCGCCATGGCCACGTACAGGGCATGGTCGCGCTTGATCTCTTCAATCTTGCTGGCCTGGTACTTTTCGTTGGCCTTGATGCCCACGGCCTGCGCCGTGCCGGTCTTGCCGCCGCTCTTGTAGGGCGCGCCGATGAACGAGCGCACGGAGGTGCCTTCTTGCGTCACGCCATACAGGGCGCGCAGGATCAGCGCCACGTGCTCCGGGTCATAGACCAGCGGTGCCAGGGTCTGGTTGGCCGGGCGGCGGCGTTCGTGCGTGACCACGTCTTCCACTTCGCGCACCAGGTGCGGGCGGTAGCGCAAGCCACCGGCGGCCACGGTGGCGGTGGCCTGGGCCAATTGCAGCATGGTGAAGTTGTTGTAGCCCTGGCCGATGCCCAGCGAGATGGTTTCGCCGGCGTACCACTTCTGCTGTTCGGGCTTCTTGTAGTAGCGCCGCTTCCATTCGGTGGAGGGCAGCAAGCCGGTGACCTCGCCTTCCACGTCGATGCCGGTCTTGCTGCCAAAGCCCATGGGCGAGAGCTGCTCGTGCATCAAGTCCACACCCATCTCGTTGGCCAGCGAGTAGTAGTAGACGTTGCTCGACTTGACGATGGAACGCACCATGTCCACCGGCCCCAGGCCATGGTCGCCGTGGCTGCGAAAGACATGGTTGCCGAAGGAGTAGGTGCCGCCGTCGAAGATCACCGTGCTGGGGGCGCGTTTGCCGGTGTTCAGCGCGGCCAGGGCCATGAAGGGCTTGAAGGTCGAGCCCGGCGGATACGTGCCACGCAGCGCGCGGTTAAGCAGCGGCTTGTCGATCGATTCGTTGAGCTCGCGCCAGCTGTCGCTGTCGATGCCGTCGACGAACAGGTTGGGGTCGAAAGTGGGCTTGCTCACGAAGGCCAGGATCTCGCCATTGCGCGGGTCGATCGCCACCAGCGCGCCGCGGCGCTGGCCGAACAGGTCTTCCACCAGGCGCTGCAGCCGGATGTCCACGCTCAGCACCAAGGTGTTGCCCGGCGTGGCGGCCTGGCTGTCGAGCTTGCGCACGGCGCGCCCGCCGGCGCTGGTTTCCACCTGGTCGTAGCCGGTCACGCCGTGCAGATCGCCCTCGTAGCTCTGCTCCAAGCCCAGCTTGCCGATGTATTCGGTGCCCTTGTAGTTGGCCAGTGTTTCGTCGGGCCAGTCTTCCATCGCCTTTTTCTCGGCCTGGTTGATGCGCCCGATGTAGCCCAGCAAGTGGCTGGCGGTTTCACCCAGCGGGTAGGAGCGGAACAGCCGGGCCTTCACGTCCACGCCGGGGAAGCGGAAGCGTTGCGCCACAAAGCGCGCCACTTCCTCGTCGCTGAGCTTGGTGCGGATGGGCAGCGATTCGAAGTTCTTGCTCTCTTCCATCAAGCGGCGAAAGCGGCGCCGGTCGCG
>JAYUHT010000490.1:0-24743 GCA_043766725.1 Burkholderiales bacterium
CCCCGCCGCGGTGGCTGGCAGCTTCTACCCGGCGCAGGCGCAGGCCTTGCGCGCCGCCGTGGCGCGATACCTCAACGCCGCGCCGCCCGGCCAAGACCCGCCGCCCAAGCTGCTGGTGGTGCCGCATGCAGGCTATGTGTACAGCGGCGCCATGGCCGCGCGCGCCTACGCGCTGCTGCGCGCCAAACCAAGCCACATCAGCCGCGTGGTGCTGCTCGGCCCGGTGCACCGCGTGGCCGTGCGGGGCCTGGCCGCGCCCACGGTACAGGCCTTTGCCACGCCGCTGGGCGATGTCGCGCTCGACCTGGATGCGCTGGCCGGCCTGCGCGCGTTGCCGCAAGTGGCGTTCAACGACCTGGCGCACGCCCAGGAGCATTCGCTGGAGGTGCAACTGCCTTTCCTGCAGGCCTGCCTGGGCGACTTCAAGCTCGTGCCCCTTGCAGTGGGTGACGCCTCGCCGCAGGCGGTGGCGCAAGTGCTTGATCAACTGTGGGGCGGGCCGGAAACGCTGGTCGTCATCAGCTCGGACCTGTCGCACTACTTGCCCTACGAACAGGCGCAAACCACCGACCAGACCACCGTGCAGCGCATCGAAAGCCTGGCCACCGACCTGCACCCGAGCCAGGCCTGCGGCGCACGCGCGCTCAACGGCGCGCTGTTGCTGGCTGCGCGCAAAGGCATGCAGGCGCAGCGCCTGGGCCTGTGCAATTCCGGCGACACCGCGGGGCCGCGCGAGCGCGTGGTGGGCTATGCCGCGCTGGCCTTGCGCGAGCCGGCGTTGGCCGTGGCGGGCTTGGCGGGCGATCGCGGCCTGGGCGCGGCGCTGCTGGGCGCGGCGCGCAATGCCATCAACCAGCGCCTGGGGCTGCCGGCGCAGGCCACGCCCGACCACCCGGCGCTGAAGCAGCCGGGGGCCAGCTTCGTCACCTTGCACGACGCACAGGGCAAGCTGCGCGGCTGTATTGGAACGTTAGTGGCCACGCGCGCGCTGCTCGACGATGTGCGCCACCACGCCGTGGCCGCGGCCTTCAGCGACCCACGCTTTGCCCCGTTGAAGCTCGCCGAGTGGCCGGGCATCGAACTGGAAGTCTCGCTGCTCGATGCGCCGCGGCCGGTGGCGTTCAACAGCGACGAGCAGGCCCGCGCCGTGCTGCGCCCAGGCGTTGATGGCGTGATCTTCGAATGGCAGGGCCACCGCGGCACCTTCTTGCCGCAGGTGTGGCAGCAGTTGCCCGATGTGAGCCGCTTCCTGGGCGCACTGAAGCGCAAGGCCGGCTTGCCTGAGCACTTTTGGTCGCCTGACATGACGTGGCAGCGCTATGGCGTGCGGCATTTCAGTGAGAGAGCAAGTCGTGAGTGAAACAGCTGCACCCGTCACCAGCGGCCACCCGGCGCGCTGGTGGCACGCGCTGCCCGATGGCCGCATCCAATGCGACCTGTGCCCGCGCGACTGCAAGCTGCACGACGGCCAGCGCGGCCTGTGCTTCGTGCGCGCCCGCGCGGGCGATGCGCTGGTGCTCACGGCCTATGGCAGCAGCTCGGGCTTTGCCATCGACCCGATCGAGAAGAAGCCGCTGAACCACTTCCACCCCGGCAGCAAGGTGCTGAGCTTCGGCACCGCGGGCTGCAACCTGGCCTGCAAGTTCTGCCAGAACTGGGACATCTCCAAGAGCCGCGAAGTGGCGCGCCTGTCGGCCCATGCCGGCCCGCAACACATCGCCCAGGCCGCCCGGCAAAGCGGCTGCACCAGCGTGGCCTTCACCTACAACGACCCGGTGATCTTTGCCGAATACGCGCTCGACACCGCCGACGCCTGCCACGCCCTGGGTGTGAAGACCGTGGCCGTGACGGCAGGCTACATCCACGCCAAACCTCGGCGCGAGTTCTTCGCCAAGATGGACGCCAGCAACGTCGACCTGAAGGCGTTCAGCGAGAACTTCTACTTCAAGCTCACCGGCGCGCACTTGGCGCCGGTGTTGGACACGCTGCAATTCATCCACCATGAAACGAATTGCTGGTTGGAAATCACCACCTTGCTGATTCCGGGCGAAAACGACAGCGACGCCGAACTGCACGCCATGACGAACTGGCTGCGCGAGCATCTCAGCCCTAACGTTCCGCTTCACTTCACGGCGTTTCACCCCGACTACAAACTCACCCACATCGAACGCACGCCGCCAGAGACCTTGCAGCGCGCGCGCCGCATCGCCCTGGCCAATGGCTTGCGGCATGTCTACACGGGCAACATTCATGACCGCGAAGGCGGCACCACGTCTTGCACGGCCTGTGGTGAAACGCTGATCGTGCGCGACTGGCATGCCCTGCTGCACTACAGCGTCACCGAAGACGCCCGTTGCCCGCGCTGCGCCACGCCGCTGGCCGGGTGCTTCGGCAGCTTCAACGCCGCCGTGCTGAACCGGCGCTTCGCACCGCTGCGCGTGCGCATTCAGGCGGCATCAAGCTGAGATAGGATGCGCCCAGGCGGTGCAACGCCGCCACGTCGCTCGGACGGTTCCGGGCGCTAACGTATGAGATCACCACCATGAGCACTGCACAGGGTCAGCGCCGCTTTGCGCGCATCGACCGCCTTCCCCCCTACGTCTTCAACATCACGGCCGAGCTGAAGCTCGCCGCGCGCCGGCGCGGCGAGGACATCATCGACATGAGCATGGGCAACCCCGATGGCGCGACGCCGGCGCACATCGTGGCCAAGCTGGTCGAAGTGGCGCAGCGGCCCGACACGCACGGCTATTCGTCCAGCAAAGGCATTCCGCGCCTGCGCCGCGCCATCAGCCATTGGTATGAAAACCGCTACGGCGTGAGCATCGACCCCGAGAGCGAAGCCATCGTCACCATCGGCTCCAAGGAAGGCCTGGCGCACCTGATGCTGGCCACGCTGGACCGCGGCGACACCGTGCTGGTGCCCGACCCGAGCTACCCGATCCACATCTACGGCGCGGTGATCGCAGGCGCTGACATTCGCAGCGTGCCGCTGGTGCCCGGCGTGGACTTCTTTGCCGAACTGGAGCGCGCCATCCGCGGCAGCTACCCCAAGCCGAAGATGATCGTGCTGGGCTTTCCGTCCAACCCCACGGCGCAATGCGTGGAGCTGGATTTCTTCGAGCGCGTGATCGGCCTGGCGCGCAAGCACGACATCCTGGTGGTGCACGACCTGGCCTATGCCGACATCGTGTTCGACGGCTGGAAAGCGCCGTCGATCATGCAAGTGAAGGGCGCAAAGGACGTGGCGGTGGAGTTCTTCACCCTGAGCAAGAGCTACAACATGGCCGGCTGGCGCATCGGCTTCATGGTCGGCAACCCGGGGTTGGTGAATGCGCTGGCTCGAATCAAAAGTTATCACGACTACGGCAGCTTCACGCCGGTGCAGGTGGCCGCGATTGCCGCGCTCGAAGGCCCGCAGCAGTGCGTGCAAGACATCGCCGCCACTTACCAAAAGCGCCGCGACGTGCTGGCCAAGGGCCTGCACGAAGCCGGCTGGGAGGTGCCCATACCACAAGCATCGATGTACATCTGGGCGCAGATTCCGCCGGCGCACCGCGCGTTGGGTTCGCTGGAATTTTCCAAACACCTGCTTGAACAGGCCAAGGTGTGCGTCAGCCCGGGCATCGGCTTCGGCGACCATGGCGACGACCATGTGCGCTTTGCGCTGATCGAGAACGAAGCCCGCATCCGCCAGGCGGTGCGCGGCATCAAGGGCATGTTGAAGGGCGCTTGACAAGGCACCCGAGCGCGGGCCGCAGGCGGCCTGGGTGGGCGGTCTGGGGCACATCACCCTCATTCGTATGGGTGCTGTTTCGGGTGCTCACTGCGGTACCTTCATGCTTCGCATTCAGGGATTCGCCTTTCGGGCGGCCGGGCAGGCTCACTGGAGAACCTTCGTGCTGCGCACTTCGGTATTCGCCTTTCGGGCGGCCGGGCAGGCTCATGCTGCCCCGGCGGCGCGCAGGCCTGCGCTACATTGCGGCGCCGCCCCATGACCGCCAGCCCACCCGCGCCAACGCCGAGCAACGCCACGCCTTCGGCCTGGGGTTTGTCGTGGCCGCTGTTGATCTTTGTGCTGGCCTGGTTGTGGGCCATCGCACTGCCCACACAACACCCCAGCCTGGGCGACCCAGACACCTACTGGCACCTGGCCGCCGGGCGCTGGATCCTGGCCCATCAGGCCGTGCCCAACGGCGACCCGTTCTCACACAGCATGCCGGGCGCAGCCTGGACAGCGCATGAATGGCTGACTGAAGTCATCTTCGCCAAGGTGCACGCCTGGGCCGGCTGGTCCGGCCTGGTGGCGCTGGCGGCACTGGCCTTCGCGGCCATGCTGGCCTATGTGACGCGCTTTTTGCTGCGCCGCATGGAGCCTATCCATGCCCTGCTGTTCGTGATGTTGACCGCGTTCCTGACGATGTCGCATTTGCTCGCACGGCCACACATCCTGGCCTGGCCCTTGATCGTGCTGTGGTTCGGCAGCCTTATTGATGCCGTGGAAACGCGCCATGCGCCGCCATGGTGGCTGCCCGCGGTGATGGTGTTGTGGGCCAACCTGCACGGCAGCTTCACGCTCGGCCTGGTGCTGGGCGGCGCGCTGGCGGCCGAGGCCCTGTGGCTGGCCGCGCCGGGCCAGCGCCTGGCCACGCTCAAGCCCTGGGCGCGCTTCATGCTGCTGGCCGCATTGGCCAGCCTGGCCACGCCTCATGGCTGGAATACCTGGTTGTTCACGCTTCATGTGATGAGCTTGAGCCTGTCGCTGAAGGTCATCGGCGAATGGAAGTCGGCCGACTTTCAAAGGCTTCAGCCCTTGGAAATCTGGTTGCTGCTGGTCTTCGCGCTGGCCCTGCTCGGGCGCTTCAAGTTGACCTTGCCGCGCACGGTGTTGCTGTTGGGCCTGTTGCACATGGCACTGAAACACAGCCGCTATGCCTCCATGCTCGGCATGGTCGGCACCTTGTTGATTGCCGCGCCCTTGGCGCGCACGTGGGCCGCCAGTGCTACGACAACAAACCACGCAGCCGGGCTGGATCGCCTGTTCGCGCTGCTGGCTCAACCCGCCCGCCGCGCCACCCTGGCTGTTGCGCTGGGCCTGGCTGTGGCGGCGGCAGCGGCGCTGGGCGCCTGGCGTGGCCACCGGCCGCTGGACAACGTGACACCGGCCACCGCGCTGCAAGCGGCGCGCACCGCGGGTGCCGGCCAGTTGCCGGGCGCGGTGTTGAACTCCTACAACTTCGGTGGCTACCTGATCGAGCAAGGCGTGCCGGTGTTCATTGACGGGCGCGCCGACATGTACGGTGATGACTTCGTTCGCGCATTCCTCTACGCCACCGGCCTGCACACCCGCGCGGCGCTGCTCGAGTTGCTCGACAAGCACCGCATCGGCTGGACACTGCTGACACCCGGCACGCCGGCCATCGCCGTGCTCGACGCCCTGCCCGGTTGGCGGCGCGTGCACGACGACAGCATTGCGGTGGTGCATGTGCGCGCCGCCGAAACCGGGCGATAGGATGAAACGACCCCCACGTCGCTTCGCTCCTGCCGATCGGCAAGCATGCCGCCCGGCCTTCGCAGGTGCACACCCGTCCGCAGGGGCTGGTTGGCGTCCGGGCTCAGCCCCCCGAGGGGGTGGTCAGTGTCTGCGGGCGGCCGGGCGCCACTGACATGGACCGCGCCGAGTTCGACCGCGTTGCCGACGAATACGAGCAGCAGCACGCGCGCAACGTGCGGCTGTCGGGCGAGAAGCCGGAGTACTTTGCCCGCCACAAGGTGCTGGAAGTGGCGCGCGAACTCGGGCCGGCGCGTGCGCCGCGGGTGCTCGACTTCGGCGGTGGCATCGGCAACAGCCTGCCGCATCTGCACGAGCTGCTGGCGCCCGAGCGCCTGGTGTGCCTGGACATGTCAACGCGCTCGCTGGACATCGCGCGCCAGCGCTTCGGCCAGTTGGCCGAGTACCAGGCCTATGACGGGCAGCGCCTGGCCCACGCCGATGGCGCCTTCGACCTGTGTTTTGCGGCCTGCGTGTTTCATCACATCGAGCCGGCACAGCGCGCCGCTCAGTTGCGCGAGTTGCACCGCGTCAGCGCGCCAGGCGGGTGGCTGTTCATCTTCGAACACAACCCGTTCAACCCGCTGACCCGCCACGCCGTGAACACCTGCGAGTTCGACGCCAATGCGCAATTGATCCGCGCCGCGGCGCTGCGCAAGCTGGTCGCTGCCGCCGGGTTCCAGGCCGTGCGCTCGCGCTACGTGTTGTTCTTTCCGCGCGCATTGGCCGCCCTGCGTGCGCTGGAGCCGCGCCTGCACGCGTTGCCGCTGGGCGCCCAGTACGTCGTATGCGCGCGGCGCTGAACGGCCCGGCGCGGGCCCTGCGGTTTGCGGCCAGCGGCGTGCTCAACACCCTGGCCGGTTACGCGCTGATCCTGCTGGCACGCGAGCTGGGCGCGGGCGAACTGGCGGCCAACGCGCTGGGCTATGCCGGCGGGCTGGCACTGAGTTTCGCGCTGCACAGGCGCTGGGTCTTCGCTGATCGCGTTCTGGCCGCAAGGGCCAGCTGGCGTTTCCTGGCCGTGGCCGCGGCCGCCTGGGCGCTGAACGCGGCCTGCGTGCTGGGCTGGCTCAACGCCGGCGTGGCCGGGCCCTGGGCCCATGCCCTGGGCGTTCCGGTGTATGCCCTGGGCGTTTACCTGGGCAGCCTGCGCTGGGTGTTCCAGCGGCCAGCGCCCGACCAACGAGGACGGTGATGAAACAACTTTGCGTGGTGGTGCCCTGCTACAACGAAGAAGCCGCGCTGCCCGAAACCTTGCGCCAGCTTGGCGCGGTGGTGGCACAGTTGCGCAGCGAACAACTCATCGCCGACAGCAGCAGCATCTGCCTGGTTGACGACGGTTCGCGCGACCGCACCTGGGCAGTCATCGAAACCCATGCACGCTGCGACGCGAGCATCCACGGCATCAAGCTGTCGCACAACTGTGGCCACCAGAACGCCTTGCTGGCCGGGCTGTTGCATGCGCCGGGCGACGTGCTGATCAGCCTGGACGCCGACCTGCAAGACGACCCGCAGGCCATGCGCGAGATGCTGCATGCGCACGCCGCGGGCGCCGAGGTGGTGTACGGCGTGCGCGCACGGCGGGACGCCGACGCTTGGTTCAAGCGCGCCAGCGCGCACGGCTTCTATCGCCTGATGCACGCGCTGGGTGTGGAGCTGGTGTTCGACCATGCCGACTACCGGCTGTTGTCGCGCCGCGCCGTGGAGGCGCTGCGCGGCTATGGCGAATCAAACATCTTTCTGCGTGGCATCGTGCCGCGCCTGGGCTTCGCCACGGCCACCGTGCGCTATGAACGACATGCCCGCGTTGCCGGGCAAACCAAGTACCCGCTGCGCCGCATGCTGGCCTTTGCGCTGCAAGGCGTGACGTCGTTCTCGGCCGCGCCGCTGCGCGCCATCACGCTGCTGGGCATGCTGGTCTCGGCCTTCAGCTTTGCCGCCACGCTGTGGGTGCTGTGGGTGGCCTTGTTCAGCCACGCGGCCGTACCCGGTTGGGCCTCCACGCTGGTGCCCATCTTCTTTCTGGGCGGCGTGCAACTGCTCAGCCTGGGCGTGATCGGCGAGTACATCGCCAAGATCCACATCGAGACCAAACGGCGCCCCCGTTTCACGGTGGAACGCACGCTGTAGATGTAACGCCTGTGCCGCACCGCTGCGGCGCATCAACTGAAGCGTTAACGACTGCGCGCCAACGCCGGCGTGGTGTGACGTGCGTCACACGCAATTTGCAGTTAGGAACTATGCACTCCCGGGCACCGGGGATTGTTGCTGCGCCGTGGCCTGCGTATCTTTCGGTTCAGCGGATTCAACGACACGTTAACTCCCGAGACCACAACGCAACGTGTCCTGAACAGATCGATTCACCGGCCAGCTCCCACCCGATTTGCCCAAAGGAAATTTCATGTCAAAGCTCAGCTTCACCATCGTTGCCGCGCTGACCGCCGCCGCAATTGCCGCCCCGGCCGCGCATGCCGCCGTTGGCAACACCATGGTCTACAGTTTCAACACCCAGTCCACCGCCGGGGCCACGCCCACGGTGTCGCAGGCCAGCCTGCTGCTCACCGAAACCGCCAGCGGCGTGAACTTCAAACTCACACCTGATTGGCATGTCAGCAACGGCGACCGCGTGCAACAGATCCAGTTCGCCTACTCGGGTGACGCCGCCAGCTTCACCCATCTGGCCGGCCCCGCGGGCAGCGCCAGCTTCGGCATGGGCGCCATCGACTCGGGCTACAACAGCGCCTTCAAGGTCACCATCAGCTGGCCGTCGTCGGGCTCCAACGAGTTCGACGATCATGATGCGTTTTCGAGCTGGTCGCTCAACGGCGTGGGCGTCAACCTGGCCGACTTCGGCTTCACCGCGGGCTCGAACAGCAAGCCCTCCCCGGCCTTTGGCGCGATCAGCATGCCCGGCGCGCGGCCTTCGAACTGGGTCGCCCTGGGCAGCCTGAACGACGGCCCGCCGGTGGCGGCGATTCCTGAACCCGAAACTTATGCCTTGATGGGCATGGGCTTGGCGGTGATGGGTTTTGTGGCGCGCCGCCGCAAGGCACAGCAGCCCTGAGCCACTCGCAACTCGTACCCCACGCCCAGGGCCTGCTCGCAGGCCCTGATTCTTTGTCTGTGCGGCAAACCACACAAATGGTGCCAATCCGTCTTGCCGGTGTGCCAAACCCACACCTGTACCGGGGGGGTTGCCGCGACCGGTCAGGTGTTTTATGGTGCGGTTACAAAGTTTGAACGCCAGGCGTACCACCTAGATCGGGGCAGCCCGGGGTGTAGACATTGCGAATACCGCGACATTGCGTGACCCATCACTGAAAGGAAACTCCATGACTCGATTTGCCCGCACGGCCGCCGCCAGCTTGGTTGGCCTGGCGTTTGCCCTGCCCACCGCCTTTGCCGCTGTCGGCGACACCCTGACCTACCGGTTCAACGCCTCTTCCACTGGTGGCGCTGTGCCCACGGTGAACCAGGCCACCTTGCTGCTCACCGAAACCGCCGCCGGCGTGAACTTCAGGCTCACGCCCAACTGGGGCGTGACCACGGGCAACCGGGTTGACCAACTCCAGTTCGCCTACTCCGGCGAAGCCGCCACCTTCGCCAGCCTGACCGCTGGCTCGATCGGCACTGCCGGCTTCGGCTTCGGCGCCATCGACTCGGGCTACAACTCCACGGCGCTGGTCACGGTGAGCTGGCCACCCAGTGGCGCCAATATTTTCGACAGCAGCGACCCGTTCAGCGTCTTCACGCTCACTGGCCCGACCATCAACCTGTCTGACTTCCAAATCCTGGCCACAGCGTCGAGTACCAAACCCTCGCCCGCGTTCGGCGTCATTTCCATGCCTGGTGCCGCACCGTCGAACTGGGTCGCCACCGGCCCGGGCGTTGTCGCCGCCATTCCCGAGCCGCAAACCTATGCCTTGATGGGCCTGGGCCTGGTGATGATGATGTTTGTGGCGCGCCGCCGCCGCAACGACTGAACCAACGCCAGGGTCGCGTTGTCGACCACACCCCCAAAGGGGCCTCTTTGCAGGCCCCTTTTTCGTGCCCGGGCACGCGGGTCAGGGAATGCGAGCTTGTCGCCCGTTCAATCCGGTTTAGGCTTGGAAGCATGAACTTGTCCGGCGCGCCAACACCACACGCACAGTTGTTGAGCTGGGCCGTGGCTGCATCGTGCGCTGCGCTGGGCAGCTTGGCCGGCTGCGCCGGCTACAGCCCGCAGGGGCTGGCAGCCGGCCTAAGTGAAGCGCAGGTGCGCCAGCAGATGGGCGAACCCACCGGCCGCCATGCGTTGCCAGACGGCGCCACCCGGCTTGAATACGCGCGCGGGCCGATGGGCCGGCACACCTACATGATTGACCTCGATGCGCAGGGCCGGTTGCTCCAATGGGAGCAGGTGCTCGATGCGTGGCACTTCGCGCAATTGAGCCCCGGGTTGCCCAGGGCCGAAGTGTTGCGACGGGTCGGGCGCCCGGCGCAGACCATGCGTGTGCACAGTGGCAACGAGGTCTGGTCGTGGCGCCACGCCAACTACAACTGCCTGTGGTTCCAGGTCGAAATCACCCCGGCAGGCCAGGTGCAAAGCGGCGCCAGTTTGGGGCTGGACCCGGATTGCGACATCAATGTGCCGGGCGCTGGCTAAACCTTACTCACCCAAAGGCGCGTCATGTCCATGCTTGCCAACATCGTGGTGGTGCTTGTGGCGATGCTGCACGTGTACTTTCTGGTGCTGGAGATGTTTTTCTGGACCAAGCCGGCTGGTCTACGTGCCTTTGGTCAAACGTTGGAAGCGGCCACGGCCAGCAAGGTGCTGGCGGCCAACCAAGGCCTGTACAACGGCTTCCTGGCCGCCGGCCTGTTCTGGGGCCTCAGCCTAGGCAGCGCGGGCACCTCGGTGAAGATTTTTTTCCTGCTGTGCGTGCTCATTGCCGGCCTGTATGGCGCGGCCACGGCCAACCGCAAGATCCTGTTTGTGCAGGCGCTGCCGGCGGCGCTTGCCCTGGCCTTGATCTGGCTGGGCTGAAGCGCGTGAACTGAGGCGTTCAGCTCGCGGCCGACTTGGCCATCAACTCCTCGCGCAGCCGCCTCATGCGTTCGCGCGGGTCACCCTTGGCCACCACTTCATCGAGCTTCATTTCGGCAATGAAGCGGCTGGGCACGCCGGCCACGGTGTCGCGGCCGCGCTTGCGTCGCTTCAGCGTGCTCACCACCAGCGTGCGGCGCGCGCGCGTGATGCCCACATACATGAGGCGGCGCTCTTCCTCCAGGCGCTGGGCCAGGGCTGCGACATCGCCCTCGCCGTCTTCGCCCAGTTTGAACGGCAGCAGGCCTTCGTTGATGCCCACCAGTTGCACATGCGCCCACTCCAGCCCCTTGGCAGCGTGCAGGGTCGACAGCGTGACCACGTCTTGCTCATCGCTGCGCTCGGCCAGGCTGATGATGACGCTGATCGTCTGCGCCACTTGCAGCACGCTTTGTTTTTCGCTCTCCACCTGGCCGGCAGCGTCGTCGGGCAGGCCGCCACAGCGCTTGGCGATCCAGTCGATGAAGTCGAGCACATTGGTCCAGCGCGCGGCCGTGAGCTTGGGGCTGTCTTCGCCGTCATGCAGGTGCTGCTCGTAGGCGATGTCCTTCAGCCATTCCAGCAGCAAAGGCCGCGCCGCTTCGGCGCCGCTGGTCTGGCGCGCACGGTGTTCCAGGTCGTTCACATAGCGGCCGAATTCGTGCAGCGAACCCAGCGCCTTGGCACCCAGGGAGGTGTGCAGGGCGGGCGAAAACAACGCTTCAAATAAGCTGGTCTTCCATTGCGTGGCGAACTCGCTCAGCTTGGTGAGCGTGGTGGTGCCGATGCCGCGCTTGGGGCAGCTCACCGCGCGCAAGAAAGCGGGGTCGTCATCGGGGTTGACCAGAAGACGCAGCCAGGCGCACAGATCCTTGATCTCGGCGCGGTCGAAAAAGCTGGTGCCGCCCGACACCTTGTACGCAATCTGCGCCGCGCGCAGCTTTTGCTCGAAGGCCCGGGCCTGGTGGTTGGCGCGGTACAGGATGGCAAAGTCAGACAGCTTCAACGCACCGCTGTTCTGCGCCTGGCCTGCGCGCAATGCCTGGATTCGGGCCACCGCGCGTTCGGCCTCATGCTCCTCGCCGTCGCAGGCCAGCACCTTCACGGGCTCGCCTTCGCCGTGGTCGCTCCACAGTTTCTTTTCAAATAGCTTCGGGTTGCAGGCGATGACCTGGTTGGCCGCCCGCAGGATGGCGCCGGTGGAGCGGTAGTTCTGTTCCAGCGCGATCAGCTTCAAGCCGGGAAAGTCATGCGGCAAACGTTTGAGGTTATCCAGCGTGGCGCCGCGCCAGCCGTAGATGCTCTGGTCGTCGTCACCCACGGCCGTGAAGGGCGTGGGGCGCGCCGCAGCGCCATGGTTAACCAATGATTTGAGCAACTCGTACTGCACGGCGTTGGTGTCTTGGTATTCGTCGACGAGCAGGTGCTGGAACTGCTGCTGCCACTTGGCGCGCACCGCGTCATCGCGCTGCAAGAGCTTCAACGGCAAGCCGATCAAGTCATCAAAGTCCACCGCCTGGTAGGCAGCCAGGCGCTGCTCGTAGAGCTGCATCACGCGCGCGGCCTGGCGCTCGGGTTCGCTGGCCGCGGCGGTCGCGGCGCCGTCCGCGTTCAGGCCCTGGTTCTTCCAGGCGCTGATGGTCCACTGCCACTGGCGCGCCAGCGCGTTGTCGGTGCAACTGCCCACGTCGCGCAGCACGCCCAGCACATCGTCGGCATCGAAAATGCTGAACTGGTCTTTCAAGCCAAGCACGGCGCCGTCAGCGCGCAGCATGCGCACGCCCAGGCTGTGGAAGGTGCTCACCGCCAATTCGCGCGCCGCACGCGGGCCCACCAGGGCCTTGGCGCGCTCGCGCATTTCGGCCGCGGCCTTGTTGGTGAAGGTGATGGCGGCAATGCGCGCAGGCGCCATGCCGGTTTGCAGCAGCCGTGCAATCTTGTGCACGATGACCCGCGTTTTGCCCGAGCCCGCACCAGCCAGCACGAGGCATGGGCCGCCGAGGTGGTGTACCGCTTCGAGCTGCGCGGGGTTCAGGGAAACGGCGGGAGTCTGCATGGGGCGGCGGATGATATCGGCCGCCCCGGCCGTTCAGGGCACCTCAGCTGGCCCATGCGCTCGTATGGCGCCTGGGCCTTCGCCAGCCGCGCAACGCCTTCCGGCGTTGCACGCGCGGGCTCAGTCATCGCTCAGCAACGCACGGTAGATCAGCGCGCCCAGCGCGGCCCCGACGATCGGCGCGACCCAGAACAACCACAAGTCACCCATGGCGCCGGTGTTGGCGAACAGCGCCGGGCCGGTGCTGCGTGCCGGGTTGACCGAGGTGTTAGAAACCGGAATTGACACCAGGTGAATCAGGGTCAGGCACAGGCCGATGGCCAAACCGGTTTGCACGCCCGCGGCGCGTTTCGCCGTGGTGCCCAGGATGACGATCAGGAAGATCGCCGTCATCACCACTTCAGTCGCCAGCACCGCGGCCAGGCCGTACTTGCCGGGCGAGTTGACGCCGTATCCGTTGCTGGCAAAGCCGCCCACATCGACATTGCCCGCCATCTTGCCGGTGGCGATGAAGTACAGCACCGCCGCCGCAGCCACCGCACCCAGCACCTGGGCGATCACGTAGCCCGGCAGCTCAGCCCAGGAGAAGCGCCCGCCCACGGCCAAGCCGACTGAAACGGCCGGGTTGAAGTGGCCACCCGAAATGGGGCCGAAGGCGTAGGCACCGGTCACGACGGTCAGGCCAAAGGCCAGCGACACGCCCAACAGCCCGATGCCCACCCCCGGGAAGGCGGCCGCCAGCACGGCACTGCCACAGCCCCACAGCGTGAGCCAGATGGTGCCCAGGAATTCGGCCGACCACTTTTTGGAATTGCTCATGATTGCTTGCTCCTCGTGTTGTAGGTGGGCCGCCAGGCGTGCTGCCCAGGGCGGCCGGCACAAGTAATGCGGCGCGGCGGCGTTGCCCGCACCCGGGGAAATGCCTGGCCTTTTGTGACGCCGCGTGCTGAAAGTCACGCCTATGGCCCGCGTCAAAATGGCACCGGCCAGACCGGCCATCACCCGCTCACCCGCGCCACACCATGACCGCACCGCAACGCCGCCAACTCCTGGCCTTGAGCTTGGCCGCCGGCCTGGCGCCCGCTTTTTTGCGCCATGCGCGCGCCCAAGACGTGCCGCGTTTCGGCTTGGGCGTGGCCTCGGGTCAGCCCCGCCCACGCAGCCTGGTGCTATGGACGTTGCTCACCGGCCCGGGCTTGCCTGAGCGCGTGGGCGTGCAATGGGAGCTGGCGCATGACGCTGCGTTCACGCAGATCGCGGCGCGCGGCAGCGAAGACGCCGATGCGCGCTGGGGGCACAGCGTGCATGCCGAGCCCACCGGCCTGGAACCCGGGCGCGAATACTGGTATCGCTTCAACGCCTTGGGCCAGCGCAGCACGGCCGCGCGCACGCGCACCGCCCCGGCGAACGACGCCGCGGCCACGCTGAAGTTCGCCATCGCCAGTTGCCAGCGCTATGACGTGGGCCACTTTGCGGCCTGGCGTCACCTGGCGGCCGAGGCGCCCGATCTCATCATTTTTCTGGGTGACTACATCTATGAAGGCGCCTCGGCGCAGTCGCCCTTGCGCTCGCACCTCGGTGGCCAGGCGCGCACCTTGGCGCAGTACCGGCAACGCTATGCGCAATACAAGAGCGACCCGGCCTTGCAAGCCGCGCACGCCGCCGCGCCCTGGCTGCTGGTGTGGGACGACCACGAGGTGGACAACGACTACGCCGGCCTCACCGCGCAAGACTTCTACGAGGGGTTCGAAGCCCAGCGCGCCGCCGCGTACCAGGCGTACTGGGAACACATGCCGTTCCAGAAGTCGGCCCGGCCGCGCGGCGCCCACATGCGCGTGTACGACCGTTTCGAGTGGGGCCGCCTGGCCTGCATCCATGCCGTCGACGACCGCCAATACCGCGACGAGCAAGCCTGCCCGCGCCAGGGCCGCGCCGGCAGCAACACGGTGTACTTGAAGGAGTGCCCCGACCTGCTGCTGCCCGCACGCAGCCTGCTCGGGCCCGAGCAGGAACGCTGGCTGGCTGAAGGCTGGGACATGCAACGCCCCTGGAACCTGCTGGCCCAGCAAACGCTGATGGCACGATTCTCCTGGAGCGACCCCAGCGGCGGCACCGGCCGCTACTGGACAGATGGCTGGGACGGCTACCCCCTGGCACGCCAGCGCTTGCTGAACGAGGTGGCCCAGCGCAAGCTGCGCAACCTGGTGGTGTTGAGCGGCGACGTGCACACCCACTACGTGGCCGACCTGAAGGTCGACTACGACAACGCCAAGGCACCGGTGCTGGCCAGCGAGTTCTGTGGCACCTCGATCAGCAGCCTGTCGCTGCCGCAGGGCCGTATCGACGCCGCGCGCGTGCACAACCCGCACCTGCACTACGCGCGTGGCGACCAGCGCGGCTACGTCATGTTCGAGCTGGACGAGCAGCGCCTGTCTGCCCGCCTGACGGCGCTGGACGACGCGCAATACGCCGATAGCAACATCCGCACCGCCGCGCGCTTCGTGGTGGAGCGCGACCGTCCGGGCCCGCAGAAGGCGTGACGGCCGCTTCAACACGAAAGCTGACATGAATCGTTAGCTCAGCATGCAGGCCATTCTTGCGGTCACTGTACCGTTCTTCGCCATCGTGCTGGCCGGCTACCTGGCGGCGCAGCGCGGCGTGCTGCCCGAGAGCGCCATTCCGGGCCTGAATGCCTTTGTGCTGTTCTTCGCGCTGCCCTGCATGTTGTTCCGCTTCGGCGCCAGCACGCCGCTGGTGCAACTGCTCAACCCGGCGCTGCTGGGCGTGTACCTGCTGTGCGCGGCGCTGCTGGTGTTCAGCACCATCATGGCCACGCTGGGTGAGCGCGTGCACTTGAAGGACGCTGCCTTCGGCGCCTTGGTGGCGGCCTTCCCCAACACCGGCTTCATGGGCGTGCCGCTGCTGGTGGCGCTGCTCGGCCCGGCCGCGGCCGGGCCGATGATCTGCACGATCTTGGTCGACTTGTTCATCACCAGTTCGGCCTGCATCGCCATTGCCCAGGCGCATGACGCCAGCGGTCAGGGTGCGCGCACGGCCACGCGCCAGGCGCTGCGCGGCACCCTGGGCAACCCGCTGCCCTGGGCGATTGCGCTGGGGGCGTTGTTCTCCGGCCTGGGCTGGCAGCTCGGCGGGCCGGTGGAGGTGGTGGTACGCATGTTGGGAGACGCCGCCAGCCCGGTGGCGCTGTTCACCATCGGCGCGGTGCTTTGGCGCGCCGGCCAACATGCCCACTCGCGCACGCCGCTGGCGCTGTACCTGCCGGTCGCGCTGATGAAGCTGCTGCTGCACCCGCTGCTCGTGTTCTTGCTGGCCGGCGCGGCGCGGCAAATGGGTGCCGCGCTGAGCAGCTTCGAGATCACCGTCATCACCCTCACCGCGGCCCTGCCCAGCGCCAGCAACGTGGCCATGCTGGCCGAACGCTACGGCGCCGACAACGGCCGCGTCGCCCGCATCATCCTGGCCAGCACGGCGCTGGCTTTCGTGAGCTTCACGCTGTTGGCCTGGGTTTTTGGCGCGTAACCTTTGAGGTAAGCCGCGGCGCAGGCCACGGGTTCACAGCGACAGCGGGTCGACGTCGACGGACCAGCGCAGCAGCCCCTTGTGGCGCGAACGCACGCCATGCAAGGTGGCCAGCCACGCCGCCAGGAAGGCTTGCAAGCGCGCGCGCGAGGCTGACTCCACCAGCATCTGCATGCGCTCCACGTTCGCCACGCGCGCCACGCCGGGCGGCGTGGGCGGGTAGATGCTCACCGCTTCATGCCCACTGACGCCGCTGGCCAGTGCGGTGGCTTCGCGCAGGAAGGCCGCCGCGACATCGGCACTGCGGGCTTCAGCGCGCAGCAAGGCCAGGTGCGAATAGGGCGGCATGGCCGCGGCGCGGCGCTCTTGCAGTTGCAGTGCCGCGTAGGCGGCAAAGTCATGCTCACGCAACGCGGCGTACAGCGCATGGCGCGGGTGCCAGGTTTGCAGCCACATCTCACTGCCCTCGGCTTGTTCGGCGTCGCGCCCGGCACGGCCGGCGGCCTGCATCAACAGCGCAAACAGGCGCTCGGGGGCGCGAAAGTCGCTGGCAAACAGGGCCGCGTCGGGGTTCACCGCCGCCACCAGGGTGATGCGGCGAAAGTCGTGGCCCTTGGCGATCATCTGCGTGCCCACCAGCACATCGACCTCGCCGCTGTGCACAGCGGTTAACTGCGCTTGCAGCGCGCCCTTCAAGCGCGTGGTGTCGGCGTCGATGCGCGCCACGCGTGCGCCGGGCAGCAGCCTGGCGAGCTGCTCTTCAAGCTTTTCGGTGCCGCGGCCGATGGGCGCGATGTCGAGATTGCCGCATTCCGGGCAGGCGCGCGGCACGGGTTCGGCGTGGCCGCAGTGGTGGCAGCGCAGGCTGCGATCGAGCTTGTGGAACACGCGCCAGGCACTGCAATGCGGGCAGTCGCTTTTCCAACTGCACGCGCCACAGTGCAAGACCGGCGCGTAGCCGCGGCGGTTCAGGAACAAGAGGCTTTGCTCGCCCTTGGCGATGCGCGCGCGCACAGCATCCAGCAGCGCCGGCGCCAAGGCTGGCGCTTCACCGCGCACTTTGGGCAACGCCCCCATGTCCACCACGCGCAGCCGCGGCAACGCGCCCGCGCCGACACGCTTTTTCAGGCTGAGCAACGCGTAGCGGCCACTTTGCGCATGGGCCCAGGTTTCGAGCGAAGGCGTGGCCGAGCCCAGCAGCACCGGCACGCCTTCAAGGCGGCCGCGGTACACGGCCAGGTCCCGCGCCGAATAGCGCGCGCCTTCTTGTTGCTTGAACGAGGGGTCGTGTTCTTCGTCGACGACGATCAAGCCCAGCCGCGGCAGCGAGGCAAACACGGCCAGGCGCGTGCCCAGCACCAGGCCGGCCGCGCCGGCATGCGCGGCCAGCCAGTCTTGCGCGCGTTGCACGGGCGTGGTGCCGCTGTGCAGCACGGCCAGGCGCTGGCCCGGGAAGCGCTGCGCAAAGCGGCCCTGCAACTGCGGCGTGAGGTTGATCTCGGGCACCAGCACCAGCACCTGGCGGCCCTGGCTCAGCGCGTGCGCCGCGGCACGCAGGTAGACCTCGGTCTTGCCGCTGCCGGTCACGCCGTGCAGCAGCACGGTTTGCGGCCCCGCCAGCCCTTGCAGTGCGGCCACGGCGCTGGCCTGTTCCGGGGTCAGCTCGGGCAAGGGCAGCGCCCCGCCGGGTGCCTGCTGCGGCGCCGGTTTGGCCCAGCGCTTCAGCCGCTTGGCCAGCAAGGCGTCGTCGGGCTCGCGCAGCGCCGGGGGCAATTGCGCCAATGCCACCTCGCCCACGCTGCGCTGGTAGTAGGCCGCGGCAAAGTCCACCAGTTGCATCCAGGCCAGGCTCAGCGGCGCGGCGCCTTGCACCACTTGCGCCACGCTGCGCAAGCGCTCTGACGCCACGCTGTCGTCGGCCTGGCCGTGCCAGACGATGCCGGTCACTTCGCGCGTGCCCAACGGCACACGCACCAGCGTGCCCGGCACCAGCTGCGCGCCAGAGCGATAGGCGAGCAGCCCGGCCAGCCCGCTGTGCTGTGGCGTCTCTACGGCCACGGGGTAAACCCGCTCAGCGCTCATCCAAATCTTGTTACGAGTTGCACGAAAGTGTTCATCAGAGCCTAATGATTGCGACTTAAGTGACTGATAGACCAAGAGTTTTCGACCTATCCACTGTGGCTGTGGATAACTTTGTTGAGAAACCATCCACAGGCACCGCCAAAGCCTTGATTCATGCGGGTTTCAGCCAGATTGCCACATCGATTTGCAACACAGGGAGTCTATGCAAATTCATCAAAATCAAGCACTTAGCGTCAGGCGAGGCGCAAGCTGACAAATCTGGCTACACCTGTAAGCGGTTTGATCGCCTGCCGCGATTTTGGGGATAAGTCAAGCCCTGAGCGCTCACTTACCTTGCATTTGGCCCCTGCCGGGCAAGCGCTCAGGGCTGTTTGCGGCGCAGCAAGCGCGAGTAACTGTGCACCGCCTGCAACAGCGACAACACGGCGTCTGGCGGGGTGTGTTGGCTGATGCCATGACCCAAGTTGAAGACATGGCCGTCCCAGCCGCCGTCTGCGCGCTGTGGCGGGCCAAAAGCGTCGAGCACGGCGCGCGCTTGCTGTTGCACGACGCTGGCTGGAGCAAACAGCACGGCCGGGTCCAGGTTGCCCTGCAAGGCGACTTTGCCGCCCACCAGAGCGCGGGCTTGCGCCAGGTTGACGGTCCAGTCAACGCCCACCACGTCGGCACCGCTGTGCGCAATCTCTTCCAGCCAAGGGCCACCGCCCTTGGCGAAGACGATGGCCGGGATGCGCACACCTTCGTGCTCGCGCTTCAGGCCAGCCAGGACTTGGCGCGTGTAGGCCAGGCTGAACGCTTGGAAAACGCCATCCGCCAGCACGCCGCCCCAGGAGTCGAACACCATCACGGCCTGCGCGCCGGCTTCAATCTGGGCGTTCAGGTAGCCCGCCACGGCCTGGGCGTTGACGGCCAGGACGCGGTGCATCAGGTCGGGCCGCGCATACATCAATGTCTTGACGTGCCGGTAGTCGTCGCTGCCGCGGCCTTCGACCATGTAGCAAGCCAGCGTCCACGGGCTGCCGGAAAAGCCGATCAGCGGCACGCGGCCCTGCAACGCCGAGCGGATCGACGCCACGGCATCGAACACATAGCGCAGGCGCTGCATGTCGGGCACGTGCAGCGCGGCCACGGCGGCTTCGTCACGCACGGTGCGTTCGAAACGCGGGCCCTCGCCATCGGCAAAGCTCAGGCCCAGGCCCATCGCGTCGGGCACGGTGAGGATGTCTGAAAACAGAATGGCTGCGTCCAGCGCGTAACGCTCAAGGGGCTGCAGCGTCACCTCGGTGGCGAAGGCCGGGTTGGTGGCCAGGCCCATGAAGCTGCCGGCGCGCGCACGGGTGGCGCGGTACTCGGCCAGGTAGCGGCCAGCCTGGCGCATCAGCCACACCGGCGTGTACTCGGTGGGCTGGCGCAAGCAGGCGCGGATGAAGGTGTCGTTTTGCAGCAGTACGGGCATGGCCAAGGATTATCCGGGGCACTTGAACATCGCCTATCCGGGCTCACTTGGGTCGCGCCGGTATGATCCGCCGCGCTCAAGCCGACGAAAGGACATCTCATGCTGTTTGCACGCATCACCACCTGGCTGGCCGCCGCCGCTGCCACCCTCAGCTTGGCCGGTTGCGGCTACAACGACTTCCAACGCCTCGATGAAGGCGTGAAGGCCGCCTGGTCCGAAGTGGTGAACCAATACCAGCGCCGCGCCGACTTGATCCCCAACATCGTGGCCACGGTGAAGGGCGAAGCGGGGTTCGAGCAAGACACGCTCACAAAAGTGATTGAGGCGCGCTCGCGCGCCACCAGCATCCAGGCCACCCCTGAGCTGGTGAACAACCCCGAAGCGTTCAAGAAGTTTCAAGCTGCACAGGGCGAACTGACCGGCGCACTCAGCCGCCTGATGGTGGTGGCCGAGCAGTACCCCAACCTGAAGGCCAACGCGGCGTTTCAGGACTTGCGCGTGCAGTTGGAAGGCACTGAAAACCGCATCACCGTGGCGCGCAACCGCTACATCAAGGAAGTGGCGGCCTACAACGTGCTCACGCGCAGCTTTCCCACCAACCTGACGGCGATGCTGTTCAGCTACGCCATCAAGCCCAGCTTCACGGTGGAGAACGAAGCCGCCATCTCCAAGCCGCCGGCGGTGAATTTCGACAAGCCCGCGGCCTCGGCCCCGGGCAAGTAAGCCAGCGCCTTGATGCGCCACTGGCTGCGCGCCCTGGCCGGGTGGTTGCTGCTCGCCGCCGCGCCGCTGCTGTGGGCGCAAGGGGTGCAGGAGGTACCGGCCCTGACAGGCCGGGTCATCGATCAAACCGGCACCTTGAGCAGCGCACAGGTGCAGGCGCTCGACGCCAAGCTCAAAGCTTTCGAGCAAGCCGCCGGGCCGCAGATCGTGGTGCTGTTGATCGCCACCACGCAGCCCGAAGACATCTCCTCATACGCCCAGCGTGTGGCCGATGCCTGGAAGATCGGCCGCAAAGACGTGGGCGACGGGCTGCTGCTTCTGGTGGCCAAGAACGACCGGCGCATCCGCATCGAAGTGGCGAAGGCGCTGGAAGGCGCGGTGCCCGATTTGGCGGCGCGCCAGATCATCGAGCGCCAGATCGGCCCGGCCTTGAAGACGGGCGATTACGCCGGCGGCCTGAACGCCGGGCTGGACAAGCTGATGGAGCGCATTCGCGGCGAGCACCTGCCCACCCCGTCGGCGCGTGGCACACCGTCAGGCCAGCAAAGCTTGGGGCTGGGCTGGGAGAACCTGGCCATGTTCTTCTTCGTCGGCGTGCCCATCATCGGTGCCGTGTTCAGCGGCATGTTTGGCCGCAAGCTGGGCTCGATGGTCACGGCCGGTGCCGCGGGCGGGCTGGGCTGGTGGCTCACCGCCAGCCTGGGCCTGGCGCTGGGCGCTGGGGTGTTGGCGCTGATGCTGGTGGGCATCATGGGCGTGGGCGCGGCTCGTGGCGGCCGCGGCGGGCCGATCATCTGGGGCGGCGGTGGTGGCGGCGGTTTCGGTGGCTTCGGCGGTGGCGGCGGTGGCGGCGGCGGTTTCAGCTCCGGTGGCGGCGGCGACTTCGGCGGCGGCGGCGCCTCGGGGGACTTTTGATGTCACGCCTAGCGCGCATCCTCAAGCACCGTTGGTGGGACGAAACCGACACCGCGCGCGCCGTGCCGCCCGCGGCTTTGGCACGCATCGAAGCGCAAGTCGCGGCCAGTGAAGCCTCGCACCGCGGCGAAATTCGCGTCTGTGTGGAAGCCAGTCTGCCGCTGTCCTATCTATGGCGCGGTTTGAGCGCACGCGACCGCGCCATCATGATGTTCAGCAAGCTGCGCGTGTGGGACACCGCAGCCAACACCGGCGTGTTGATCTACGTGTTGTTGGCCGAACGCGCCATTGAGATCGTCGCCGACCGCGGCTTGAACCAGCATGTGAGCGCGGCGCAATGGCAGGCCTTGCTCGAGCACATGCGCCCGGCGTTGCGCAACGGCGAGTTTGAACGCGGCTTGAGCGACGCGGTGCGCGAAGTGGGCCACTTGCTCGACACCCACCAGCCTTTGGGCGAAGGCCCGCCAGACCGCAACGAATTGCCCAACGCCCCTTACTTGGGCTGAGAGGGTGTTGATGAAATGGGGCGCTTGCGCAGCACCACGCTGCCCACCGAATACCCAGCACCGAACGAGCAGATCACGCCCAGGTCGCCAGCCTTCAAATCGGCGTGATGGTGATGAAACGCGATGATCGAACCGGCTGAGGCCGTGTTGGCGTACTCGTCCAATATCAAGGGCGCCACATCCGGCCCGGGCTCGCTGCCCAGCAGCTTGCGGATGACGAACTGGTTCATGCCCTGGTTGGCCTGGTGCAGCCAGTAGCGCCGAACGTTAGTGGGTTCATGGCCCAGCTGAGCCAGGTGGTTTTCAATGTGCGCCGCGGCCAGGGGCACGACTTCCTTGAACACCTTGCGGCCTTCTTGCATGAAGGTCTTGTCGCGGGCATCGGGGTCGGTGTCTTCGCAGCGGTTCATGAAGCCGAAGTTGTTGCGGATGTTGTTCGAGAACTGCGTGGCCAGCTTGGTGCCCAGCACCTCCCAGGTGTCGGCGGCGGTGGCGGTGGCGGCAGCTTCAATGATCACGGCGGTGCACACGTCGCCAAAGATGAAGTGGCAATCGCGGTCGCGCCATTCGAGGTGCGCCGACGTGATTTCGGGGTTCACCACCAGGACGCAGCGTGCGGTGCCGGCGCGCACCGCGTTCACCGCCTGCTCGATGGCGAAGGTGGCCGACGAGCAGGCCACGTTCATGTCAAAACCATAACCACCGGCGCCGAGGGCCTGCTGGATTTCCACCGCCATGGCCGGGTAGGCGCGCTGCATGTTGGCGCTGGCGCACAGCACGGCGTCCACCTCGGCACCGGTCTTGCCCGCCGCGGCCAGGGCCTGGCGCGCCGCGGCCACGGCGATCTCGGCCATCAGCGACAAGTCTTCTTCATCAGCCCGCGGCTCGAAGCGCGGGCGCATGCGCAGCGGGTCGAGCACGCCTTGCTTGTCGAGCACATAGCGCTGCTTGATGCCCGAGGCCTTCTCGATGAAGTCCACACTGCTGCCCACCATGGCCTGCACTTCACCGGCTTCGATGCGCGCGGCATGCGCCTGGTTGAAGTTCTCGGCGTAGGCATTGAACGCCACCACCAGTTCGGCGTTGGTGATGATGTGCGGCGGCCGGTACAGGCCGGTGCCGCTGATGACGACGCTCTGGGACATGTTGCAAGAACCCCTTGGCTGCCCACCGCACGGGGCGGCGCAAAGTGTAGTGCTGCCACAGTGCCGCAGATGACAGCGGCCGGCTGCGGGAGCTTCCACAATGGCGCCCTTCCCGCACACCGCGCCAAACCATGACCGACCTGTTCAGCCCCTTCACCGCCGGTGCCTTGCGCCTGGCCAACCGCATCGTCATGGCCCCGCTCACGCGAAACCGCGCGCCCGGCCACGTGCCCACGGCGCTGATGGCCACCTACTACGCGCAGCGCGCCAGCGCCGGCCTGATTGTCAGCGAAGCCACCGCCATCAGCGCCCAGGCACAGGGCTATGCCGATGTGCCCGGCCTGTATTCGAGCGAACAGTGCCAAGGCTGGCAGCGCGTGACGCAGGCAGTGCACGCCGCGCACGGTGTCATCGTGGCGCAGTTGTGGCATGTGGGGCGCATCTCGCACGTCGATCTGCAACCCGGTGGCGTGGCACCCGTGGCACCCTCGGCGGTGGCGGCCCAGTCCAAGACCGTGCTCATGCGCGACGGCCGCGCCGTGTTCGAGCCCACCTCCATGCCGCGCGCCTTGGCGCTCGAAGAATTGCCCGGCATCGTTGACGACTACCGCCGCGCCGCGCTGGCCGCCGTGAACGACGCCGGCTTCGACGGCGTGGAAGTGCATGCCGCCAACGGCTACCTGATCGACCAGTTCTTGAAGACCGGCGCCAACCGGCGCGGCGATGACTACGGCGGCAGCATCGAGCACCGCGCTCGGCTGCTGAGTGAAGTGATGTCGGCAATCGTCAGCGCGCTGGGTGGCGGGCGGGTGGGCATTCGCGTCGCACCGGTGACGCCGGCCAACGACATCATCGACGCCGACCCGCAGCCCCTGTTCGAACACGTGATGCGCGTGCTGGCACCGCTCGATCTGGCCTATGTGCACTTGATCGAAGGCGCCACGGGCGGGCCGCGGGCGTTGCCCGAGCGGCCGTTCGACTATGCCGCGCTGAAGGCGGCCTACCGCGCTGCCGGCGGCCGTGGCGCCTGGATGGTGAACAACGGCTACGACCAGGCCCTGGCCAGCGTGGCCCTGGCCGATGGCGCCGACCTGGTGGCCTTCGGCCGGCCTTTCATCGCCAACCCCGACTTGCCGCGCCGGTTGCGCGAAGGCGCCGAACTCAATGCCGTGAACCGCGCCACCTTGTATGGCGGCGGTGCTGCCGGCTACACCGACTACCCGCCGCTGTAACGGGCCGGCGCACGCGTGGCGGTGGCGCGCTGGGCCAAGCCGGCCACGGCGGCGGCCAGGGCGGCGCCGGCCAGCACGTCCCACCACGCATGCTGTTTGATGGCCAGCGTGGCATAGATGATCAGCAGCAACCAGGCCACTGCCACCAGGCGCAGCACGCCGGGCACGCCCAGCTCGCGCAGCAGCGCATGCGTGCGCCAGCCGCAAAACAGCGCCGTGGCCACGTGCAGCGACGGGCAGGCGTTGCCGGCGGCGTCCACGCCGCGCAGCACGGAGTGGATCCAACCCGGCGCCGCGGCGTGGTTGAAGACCGGCACCGCCGTGGGCCAGAACAGGAAGATCAACAAGCCCGTGGCGCATAACACGGTATTCCACAGGACATGGGCCAGCAGGTCGGGCAGGCGCTGCATCAGCATCGGCGCCAGGCCCAGGTAGACCCACAGCGACAGGTATGGCCACACCGCCCAGGGCT